>WJKD01000768.1 GCA_014729315.1 Promethearchaeota archaeon
AATCTATATGAAGCAAGTGGTCAAGAAGAAGAGCAGCTTAATATTTTCAAGGAACTTGCTCAGACCTTTAAAAATAAGGCTTTCATCAGTTTTTTGATATACAATTTCTGCGTGATTTATATAACGACAATGATTGTTAACTTTACTCCTTTTTTTACAAACCTTTTCGGTCTATCAGGTGGTGCGGCCACAATAATTTTAGTCGCAATTTATATTGGAAATCTCATTACTGTTCCAATCTTTGTATTCTATGGAAGCAGAATTGAATCTAGAACGATAATTATCTATACTTCTGCGGTATGCTTTTTTGGAATTCTTATTTTATTCCTTATTGATTTAATTTTTAATCTAACAGCGGTATATTGGATTATACTTTCATTTGACGGGGCTTTGATGGGTCTTGGTTTATTTTATTATCCTTATATGTCAGACGCAATCGATTTGGATGAACTTAAAACTCAAGGTAAACGTCGAGAATCGATGCATTTCGGGATGAATGCTCTTCTTACAAAACCTTCGGAAAATTTACCCGCTATTTTTGGGGCTCTAATTCTTGCGATTACAGGATATGTTCAAGGCGGCTCAGCAACTCAGCAACCGATAACTGCCCTGGCGGGATTGAAGTTTATGGCTGCAATAATCCCCATGATTATGGCAATTGTTTTAATTTTGAGCCAATTAATAAATCCATTGAAGGGGGAATTTTTAAAACAAATGAAAAACGATGTTTTAAACCTTCATGCTATTAAAGAAGGCAGAGGGAAGTAGTTATAGAATGGATTTTTAAAATTATCTTATTAATAAATCTTCTTTCAAAACATCATGATATTTTATTAAAAAAATAAAAAAAATCCTATTTTATTAAAAGCCTCTTTAACCATATTGGAAGAAAGAAACCGAAATAAAATTCGAACGCACTTAGGATTAAAAGAATTCTTGCGACTATGAGCAAAATAGGCGTTAGGGTAATTAGACCCGTATCCAGTGCAGCCCCTACCACAAAAAATATCCAAGCAGCCGCTAAGAATTTTCCCTTTAGTTTTATGTCAGGTTTATCTGATCTCATCGAATCTAATGCAAACCATAATCCAGTTATGATAGCAACAATCAGAACGCCAATCATATAAATCGAAAACGGTAATGTTAATTCATCGTTAAATAGACCTTCTTTAGTTCCAACTACGGATAAATCGGTAAAGATAAAGTAAAAAAGGATTATTTCGTAGATGATCCCTTGTATTATGAAGAATATTATAATTGTTTTCCGGTTTTTTATATTTTTTAGATTAGTAAAGAGACTTATCCAAAGAGTTACAGTAATTGGAACAGGGACATAGCATAAAAAGTAAAGTTCGTCGCTTATTGATACCCCCGTTAATAAGACATATACGAAATTAATTCCGCCAGTATACCATGTTGCTGCGATCAAACACCATGTAAGTCCAGCCAAAAGGAGCGTTGTTTGTCGATATTGTTTATATCTGATGATCAATAATACTCCTACGAATATTGAAATTACGCTAAATAATAGGCTGCTAAAACCTTGAATGAATTCTACTGGAGTAAGTTGAATTGCCATAATAATATCATTATCATCATAAATATATTTAAAGTTTAATATTTAACAATTCTTCTAATATAAATAGAAAAATCTCCTTTAACTTTAGTTAACTTTCCACAATACTTTTTTTTATTTATTAGTACTTTCACCACGAGAGTAAGCTAATAAATTCGAAGCTGAGGTTATAAATGAGTAAATAAAAAAAATAAAAAAGTAGAATTTATTTAATCTTCATTCATTAAAAGCTTTTTCAACCAGTCTGGAAGGAAGAAGCCAAAATAAAATTCAATTGCGCTTGAAATAACTATTATTCTTCCTATTATCAATAAAATAGTCGACAAAGAAACCAATGCTATGGCAGCTCCAATAACGAATGATAACCAAGCAGCTGTTAAAAATTTACCTTTTAGTTTAATATCTGCTTTTTCCGATTTCATCGACTCAAAAGCAAACCATAATCCAGTTATAATAGCAATAGTCAAAACAGAAAGCATATAAAGAGAGAAAGGCAATGTTAATTCATCATTGAAAGGTCCTTCCTTATATCCAACGACTGATAAATCGGTAAAGATAAAATAGAGCAGGATTATTTCATAGATAATCCCTTGTATTATCAATATACCCAGTATTAATTTTCTTTTTGGTATGCTTTTGAGCTTAGTAAAAAGAGCCATCCATAATACTAGAGTAATTGGAACAGGGGCATAACACAAAAAGTATACTTCATCGCTAATTGATGTTCCTGTCGCTAAAACATAAATGAAATTAAACGCACCAGTATACCAGGTAGATGCGATTAAACTCCATGCAAGACCAGCTAATAATAGAGTTTGTTGTCGATATTTCAGATATTTGATTATCAATAATAACCCAACAATTATTGATATAATACTGAATAATAAGCTTGTAAAACCTTGAGCAAATTCTTCCGGTGTAAGCTGAATTGCCATAATATTAAATAGGTTATTATTTAATATATTTAAAATTTGAGTTTTAATTTTTTGACAAAATTGCGAATAATACATTGATTG
>WJKD01000769.1 GCA_014729315.1 Promethearchaeota archaeon
AACGGATCTAATTCTCAACAACGATATCCAGCATCATTTTGTCGACATTATCATCTCTACCAGCCACATCCATCTCGAATTTGAAAAATGTATGGAAATTATTGCGGTTTCGGGTCCTTTTGAACGGGTGAAAAAACTTAAAGAAGACCTTCAAAAATTAAGAAGCGTATTGTCCATCGGGTTTTTTGTCGTTGATAGACAAGATTGAAAAGGTTAGTAATTTGGGCTTACTTTTTATTGAATAAGGAAAAGAAAAAGTAGATCGAATAAAAATTTCCTTTTAGAGGGTAAAAAGAAGTGTTGTGAGGCGACTTAAGGAACTTTTATTCAAATCTATATTTATAAGGTCGTGTGTTATTATTAAGGAGATTTTTCTCAAAATTAAATTGCATCTGTCTGATGATTTTGTAATTTTTTTAGAAAAATACTAAAGAACTCGAGGAATGTAAAGAGTAAACTCGAAAAAAAAGGATTAAAATAGGAAAAAAATTGAGAGTAAATATTTCTTTTTATTATTATTATTGCTTTTGGTTTATAGATCTTTTTCCTGAACGGTTTTTCTGCCGTTAGCTTTCGCCCGTGCGATTGCCTTGTCCAAAACCTCGATGATTGCATTGTTCAGAGAGTCACCATCGATTAAATCGCCGCTGGTGTTACATCCCTTACTTTTAATATAGTCTCGGACTTTACTTTTGACAAACAGAGCGTCAACTTTGGCAGCTTTTTTCTTAGCCATTTTTATTCCTCCTTTATTGATTGCTCGAAACTTCTAGTTATAAAAAATTTAAATTTAAGTATTGATTTGTTTTGCTTATTTTTAAACTTTCGGTTAGAAGGGTCATAAACCACGAATAAAAATGTCCTAGTCAGAAAATACAAAATTGAAATTTATAAAGTGGTAATTAGACTTTTATTAGAAGTAAAATCCGTTTTCTAAAAACAAGAAATTCCCCTCTTTAAATTAATAAAATCAATTGATATTACTCATATCTTTCAATTTTCACTTCTCTTATTAAAAATTACTCTTAAGTTTTTATTTTGATTATTAATCATATTCTAAATTTAGGTATTACTTTATAATATCTTAATTATGTGGGCTATATAATAATTAAGCTATACCAACACAATTTGCTAATTCTATAAATCTCAAGATTAGAATACTAATTTAAAAAAGAGCTAGTTATGAATTGGAAAACAAAAAAATAATAAAAAAAAAATTAGATTTATTTAAAGATATGTTGTTAAATTTGAACTAATTACATCCTTCTCTTTCTGAGAACAGCGTAGATAAGACCAATGGTCATCAAACCAGCAATGGCTAAAATGACGGGGATTTCGTATCCAGGAATTGCGGGAGCAAGACCTTCAATTGAATAGAACACTTCATCGTCAGTGATGTATTCGATTTTGCTTCGACTGCCAGTGTCGCCGTAAGTAATGACGATTTCGTAGTCCTCTTTTTGCTCTCGACCTTCTTCGTATGGAGATCCCGGTACGTCTTTAACATCGGTCGTTGTCCATTCGAAATCCAAGGTTATAACTAAACCTTCTTGGTCGACTTCCATTTTCCAGCCGCCAAAGGTATCATAGTCGTCATCTAATCGGGTGCCCCATACTTGATCTTCGTTGATGTCAAAATCATCAATAACCTTCTCTAACCATTTATCGACGGGAGCGTGTGCAGGAATACCGCTTGTGAGAAGCATTTTTAAGTATTCTGCTTTATCGGGAATCTCGTTTAAGAAGTATGCTTGAAGGTTTTGTCTTACGAGTTGGATAAGCACATAAGAGCCTAAAAGCCAATCTCCGTTGCCGATATCTGAATCCTCAATTAACTGCCAGTATGTGTCTCCAAAGTATAAAGGAGATGTATTGTTACCGATGGTGTTGTTTAATTGCAATTCGACAAAGTCGTAAGAAGTTATAAGACCAAATCCAAAGTCCCATTGGGTATTCGCAGCTTTCGCAGCAGCTAAGGTGTTAAACATGTTGTCCCAATAGAAGGTTACTGTGTCCATCTGTGAGAAAATCTCTCCGACAAAAACTTCAAAGGATAGGTAAGATTTGTAAAGATCATGTGGATCTTCGATGAACGGATTTTCTTCCTCTTCTAAGTCTGGATCGTCTTCAAACTCTTCGTCTGTGAAGAACCAATTATTTGTTTCTAATATAACACCTTCGAACTTACTGTTATACTTCGCTGCCGCTTCTGTTCTCTCCAAAGTGCCTTGCAAAGCAAGTCCTTGGGATATTGTGGAATTCCCATAGGCTAAGACTATTTCGGGAACCATTCCGCCTGATAGAGCGTTAACTTGACCAAGAGTATAATTTACTGCGTAAATAGCTGGAAAAGTTGTTTCAGATGCTGCAGTGGTGAATGTGTATACAGAAGGAGGAATAGCCCATCCCTCAACTACTTCGTCAATAAAGGGAACGGCGTCCCAATATTTCTCCAAAGCAAAAGGATTATCGTCTATTCCGCTTTCCATTAAGGTATCGGCGAAAAAGTTAATCTCGTCTTCGTCTTCCCAACCTAAGATCTCGGTCTGGCTTTGCGCGCCAACATCGTCAGCATCGTTACTGTAATCGTTTCCGATACCGTCGTCGCCGAAGTCGTCTTGGACGGAACTATCGGGATCCCACCCTAAGCAATCTCCCCACGTGTCCTTGTCGTAGACCTTGACCTCGCTTTGCGTTTTGATACCCTTTGCCTCGTCCGGCACATTAAATTCCCAAGTTGCACCGGTCGCGGAGGGCATCATCATCGCCGCTGAGCTCATAAGCAATATGGATGAAATTATTATTCCATAAAGTATTTTTTTGTTCATTTTGCTTTCATCTAACAATTGTTTTTCGATTTTTTAAAATTAAAGTTTATTATATTAAATTTGCCACTAATCTTTTTAAATATATCGATCTGAGTTATTTTTTTAAACATAGTCTATGAAGAAAAAATTTATATAACTTAAGTTGTGCAATTAATAAAATTTGATTTTTTAAATAACTTCTGATTTTGTTTTATCTTTTAGGAACTCTGCCCTTTTCCAAAGTAAAACAGATGATCTTCCCGTTCTTTCCTCTTCCACGACCCCGATCGTATCACCCGGATATTACGGGGGTTTATAAATGCGTGTGATCTGCATCATATGTAGAGCCCCCAAAAGGGTCATAAAGGTGATATAAACACGCCTAGTATCGTTTTGTGGGCTCTGATCACCTCCTCATTCTTGGTAATCCATGGCTAATGGCCCTACATGAATGTTCAAAAAAGGTGAAAAGAAACCACGAATCAAATACCCCTTGAATGTTATTCAGAAAAGTTATATTCCTTTATGAACCATTTTGCCTCGGATCTTTCGCTGCCGCAAAAAAAAACGCCCTCAAGATAATTCAAGCCCTCTTAAAAAACAATAACGCCTCCTTGAGAGCGGTTTCTCAAAAATGCGTGGATAAGCGTGCTTCCACCAGCCTTACTCGGTTTTTATCTTCCTCTCCTTGGGACCCCCACCAATTGAATAAAAACCGCCTGAGGTATCTTCAGTCGTTAAAACAATTGAAAGCCGTCGAGGAAGGCATCATCTCCTTGGACGATACTATCTCAAAAAAGCACGGAAAAGCCATCAAAAGTGCCGGATATCATTACTCGCACTCGGAACATAAAACGATATTAGGACAAAACATTGTTGCTATGCATTATAAAGACGACAAGAAGGAGACGTGTCTTTCAGGAGAGGTATACCTCAATAAAAAGCGAATAACCGAATTAAGAGCCCAAGGTGACGAGGTAGAGTTTCACACCCGAATTGAAATGGCAGGAGAGATGATACAGGAGATATACGACCTTGGTATCAGGGGGCAAACGATAACAATGGATAGTTGGTTTGTCACCCGGAATTTAATCGATAAGATCGGTGAATTAAAGTATCATTGGGTGGGGAGGGTCAAATCAAATCGGATCTGTTTTGATGAGGACGGAAATCGGCAAAACATCACGGAAGTGGCAAGAAGCATTCCCGATGATTGCTGGCAAAAAACAGAGCCGTTATATGAGACCGCATTGAAAAAGGAGGATAACACCACGCAATATATCGCCGCAAAAACGGTCAATTTGCAATCCCTTGGAGCCCTCAAGATGGTATTCGTTAGACCTTCCTTGGATGAGGAAGTGGTCCTGTTTATCGGAACAGACCGGTTTGATCTCTCCGCCCAGGAGATCTTGCAAATATATACGGGACGATGGCGTATTGAAACTTTTTTTCGGGATTGTAAACAAAATCTAGCCTTTTCGGGCTACATGGGGCGTTCCCTCATCGGATTTAAACGATTTCTATGCTTAGTATTCGTTGCTTATTCCTTTATCAAGTACCTCTCGCTGACGGGATTTTGGGGTCGAAACAATTTGCCTCGTAGAGAGACCTTTGGTGCCGAATTGGAAAATTATCATCAATTATGTTTTGAATATTTCATTTCAACCATTTGTGAGGTGAATTCTAAACTTTCCGATACTAAGGAGGTGATTTCTTATTTTCGAGATTACTATTACGGCGACTTTCAAGGTTCCTCCCATTATCCGGATGACCACGCGTTTTATGACCTACAAGCTCATATTTTGACCGCTGTCGGGTAAAGAAAAATGAAAAATAGAAAGCTTAAAAAATAAAAAACGCACAAGTTAAGTTATATAAGTTCCTATTAGGTAATTACATCCGAATGCAAATGGGAGTTGGTAAACTGGGTTTCATTCAAATATTACGATTTATGAGACTAAATTTTCGATTATATCGTTTTTCGTAAGAATTAAAATTTATATAATCTCCGGATATTTAGCGATTTATGGAATATAAAAACCAATTTAAAATAAGATCAGTTCTGAATTTACCTTAATTCATCGAAATTATAAAAACGAACTAATATGACAAAAACTAAAGAAAATCTTAAAGCTGCTTTCGCAGGCGAGAGCCAAGCTAACCGAAAGTATTTAGCGTTTGCTGAAAAAGCAGACAAGGACGGCTATCCTCAAGTAGCGAGAGTCTTTCGAGCTGCTGCGACTGCAGAAACTGTTCACGCTCATAATCATTTGCGGGTTATGGGTGGTATCAATAGCACTATCGAGAACTTAAAGGAAGCGGTTGAAGGAGAGCACTACGAATTTACCGATATGTATCCAGATTTTATTAAAGACGCTAAAGCGGAGGGAAATAAAAAAGCAGAACAGACTTTTGACTATGCGAACCAAGTAGAAAAGGTACATCACACACTTTACGAGAAGGCTTTAGATTCGGTAAAATCTGGTAAAGATTTAAAAGAGAAAGAAATATATGTCTGTCCAATTTGTGGATATACTCACGAAGGAACGCCTCCCGATAAGTGTCCCGTGTGTGGAGCCGCCAAGAAAGTATTTAAAAAAATTGATTAATGTATATAGTATAGTTTCACTCAAATCCGGAGTTTTATTCTTTTTTTATTTTAACCTTTTAGACATTTAATTTCCACGGGCTATAACACGATTTTATTTTATCGTAGTATTCATCCAAAGAGAAGGTTCTGTCATTTAATTCTCTCCTGAGACTTCCGAAATTAGCACCAGCCGAATAATAACCGGTTAATATGTCTCCAATATCCTCGTTTCCCATAGAGATCATAGTTTGGAGTTTCGCCTCTTTGATCAAATTTTTTGATGAGCTGAATTTTAACTTAACAGAACGCACTCCTTTAAGTTCTTTTTCTATGAAATTTAGTTTTTTGAGAAGAAAGTCAAGATTTTCGGAAATATAGAAATCGGTGGCTTTCTCGTAAGGAGTGTTAAGTTTCGGAACAAAAGGATTTACATTTATCCTAAGTGAATTTTTATCGAAACCCATCTGAGCAATTTCCTTCACAAATTCTACCATCGTTTCGATATCCTTACTCGTTTCGTGGGGTAGACCTACTAAGAAATAAAATTTGATGTTTTTAATCTTTGACTTCTTTATTTTTTCTAAAGCTGAGAAGAATTGTTCGTTTGTGATTTTCTTATTCAAACCAAATCTCAAGGAGTTTGTTGCGGTTTCAGGCGCAATAGTTATTGTTTTTAATTCGCTTTTTTCAAAAATATCTATTAAACTATCAGTTAAATGATCTATTCTGATTGAAGGAATTGTAAATTTTTTTCCAATTTCTAAAATGAATTGACAAATATCAACAAATCTGGGATGAGCAGAAACGCACGATCCGATAAATCCTATTGTTTTAAAAGTCAAATACGCTGAAGCTTGTTTAATTGCCTTTATTATATTTTCATAATTTCTATTCCTAAAGGGGTGATTATGGTGTGAAGAAATACAGAATTTACAGCTATAGGGACATCCTCTATTTATTTCTAACAAAAATTTGTCTAAAAATATCATATTCTCGGCTAATTCTGACACGCTAGGTTGGATGATGGGTACAAGGGAATCGTCGAGATTTTTCAAAACTGCCCTTCGAACTTCATTTTTTAAAGAAGGGACATAGATTCCCTTAATCTTCGATACGGTCAACATAAATTCTTCGAAGGAGATACTTTCTTGTTTGAAGGATAGAAATCTTGTTAAAAATGGCTCTAAAGAGGGTTCTGCGTCTCCAATAAAAAAAAGATCAAAAAATTTACAAAAAGGAATTGGGTTAGATGTCGCTACGGGACCCCCACCAATTACTAAAGGAAAATGTTTCATATTAGAAGAGGTCGAATATTTCATAGCTGGATTTCTGCGTTCTAAAACCTTTAAGGGTATATCCGCCTTTTCAAGGATCCATAAAATATTTTTAAAATCGTTTTCGAACTGCAAAGAAAATCCTAAAATATCAAAATCTTTTGGGTGAATTCCGTTTTCTAAACTATATATTGAATCGATTGGAAGTAAATCTTTTGAGGCGGGAAACATAATTTTCTCTGGTAAAAATATCCGTTCGCAAACTATATTTTCGTAAGAATTTAAGAGAAAATAAAGAAGCCTCATAGAATATGACGATGTTCCGATTTTATATAGGTTAGGATATACTAAACCAAATCTAATGTCCGCTTTTGTCCAATCCTTAATGAACACAAGTATTATCTCTTAAATAACTTAAATTTTTAAAAATTAGTATAGAATTCTTAAGAAATACAAAATCAATCTGCCTTATTTGTTTCGGCACTTTGTCTTTCTGCTTTTAATTTTTTGATTTCTTCTACGATTAAAGGTAAGACTGTTCCCGTTTTATGACGAATAACTATTTCGGCTCTCTCATCCATATGGGTGGGTCTATCGTTCACGATTATCAATTTTCCGCCGGCACTAAGAGTGTAATTTGGCAATTCCGAAACAGGGGCAACGGATAATGACGAGCCTGCTATTAACATTACATCTGATTTTTCAGCTAAAGCTTGAGATTGATAAATTTCGAAAGTTGGTAGACTTTCTCCAAATAATACTACGGAAGGTTTTAGGGGAGCTCCGCACATATCACAAACGGGAGGATATTTTTTCTCTTTTTTTAATTTTCTCATAACCTGTTTTTTGGTGTAAGAAGCTCTACAACCAAAACAATTGAAACGATTTATATTTCCATGAACTTCGTACACGATTACTGAACCTGCTTTTTGGTGTAGCTCGTCTATATTTTGAGTTATAACCGCATTAATAAGATCAAGATCTTCCAACTCAGCAAGTGCTGCGTGGCCAGGATTAGGCTCGGCTGAAAATAGTTTTGGAGCTACTTTTTCAGCCATTTGCCAAAACTTTGATGGATCTTTCAAGAATGCTTGAATATTTCCGTATATTTCAGGCTTATATTTTTCCCAAATCCCACCTTCACCTCGGAAGTCGGGAATACCTGATTCAGTTGATACTCCCGCCCCTGTTAACACGATTACGTGTTCTGCGTCGAGTATTAATTTAGCCGCTTGCTTTATCTTCCTTTTTTCGACAAATTTTACTATTTTTGAACCCATGATGATCAAATTCTCTTTTAAAAAATATTTAGTGCCGACCTAATTTATAGATTTGTTTCTATTTTGACCTATGATTACGATAATGTCATAAAAATCTTAAGTTAGATAGTGCGTTGTTAAAAGTATTATAATTCAATAGATTAATATTTTTTCTTGGAATTAATTAAATTCCTATGTTTCAAAATAAATCGAGATTTAAAATTTTAAGGTTAATAAATTAAAATGGCAATCTTAAATATGGAAAGGAAACCTAAGGATATTATATTGTTGTTATTTTTTCAATTAAAAACATAAAAAATTAATATGTTCCATAATTTTTATCCTAAAGTGTAAAGAAACACATTATACTTCTATGTTTTTTTAAGACACCGCTAATTAGGAGAACAAAGCATTTAATTTTTGTACAAAATAAAAAGGCGTTATTAGGAGTGATTACGGGATACGCTATTATATTAGAAGATGAATTTCTCTATTATTCAAACGAAAAAAAATATGCCGTTTTTGAGATAATTCTTTTCGTTGAAAAATTCTTAAGAACAATTAACCCAACTCAAACTTGGTATTTGAACAACATCCTATTAGAGAGTAATATTGTCGAGCGAATAATAATTAAGCATTTTATTACTAAAGAAGGAAGGAATCTTTTCTTTTGTATCACAGGGGATTTTGAACTCGAGTCGAAGGAAGCTCGAAATATGTTAGACGATTTTTTTAACCAAGTTAAAAAAGAATATAAAACAATTGCTGACTTAAAAAACGCTTCCACTCAGAATTCATTTAAAGAACAGATTAAACTATTTACCTACAAACTTTGGAACCAATACGCTCCGCTACTCGAAAAAGAAAAACTGGAAAGGAAAAACAATTCAAAAGCAAAAAATCGGGTTTTATACTGCGGAATTTCGTCTCAAGGACTCCCAATCATCTCCCAATTATACGAAAAAAAGATTTTAAAATATTTGGATGTTAAAGTGAGCAAGGATAACATAGAAGTCTTTAATTCCAATCTTTCTGCGCAATTAGCTACCATAGAAATGAACGCATTGATTAGAGCTAAAACAAGTATTCGAGAGATCCATATTGTTGATTCTAAAGATAAAAAGCAAAAAAAAATGATTATGTACGAAAACATTGGGAAATACTCCTTGGATTTTTTTGCTTCAGGAAATTTTTATCGCTTAAAAGAAAAATTAAAGGAGTTAAAAGATAACTTATCAAAAGAACCTATTTTACACACCGAATTTACGGGTGATCTAAAGTCCTATAAAGGACTTATGCAATATTTTACTGATTTAGAAAAGAAATTTTAAAAATAAAAACTAAAATACTATTATTTGATGTTTCTACTCTTTTCGTTCCCGTTTTTTAAATTTCCGTAATAGTTTTGAGAATTTAATTGGGTTCTCTCTAAAACTGAGTTCGCTTAATGCTTGTTCTTGAAAGGCTTGAAAGAGTCTATTTGACAAAACTTGCCATTCTTTACAAATCTTAAATGTATGTTCGTCATTACGCAGGAGAGTATCGTGTTCAATTATTCTCGAAAATTCTGTTGCGAGAGATTTAACATTATCTATATCTGGGTTTGAAAGAAGATCTTTAACAAAATCCTCAGCACTATACCAATCTTTAACTCTTTGAAAATCTCTATGTATTTGGGTAAGAAGTACGTTTCGAGGCCCTTCCCAGAGTTCCATTATCATCGAATCTCGATGTAGTCGAGGAAAGGATAGAAAGTCCTCCATAACTCCATGTCCTCCAAAGAAAGAAATTGCCATTCTTAACATCGATGGAGCTTCGTCCGCAACAACAATTTTTTGTAGCATTACAAGTTCTCTTAATCGAAACCTCCTTTTGCGTTCGCTTAAATCGTCAATTTTGAGCATATCTCTTATTCCTGCAACGAATTTTTCGCCGTAATGGATAAATTCGGAATACACTTTAAACACTCCGGCGGCAGTTCTTTTTGCCCAATCATTTAGTTCATTAATTTGATTCCGCATAAGAGGGAACGATGAAATAGGTACTCCAAAAGCGTCTCTAAATTCGGAATATAAGGTAGCTTCTCTTGCGACTCTTAAACCAGCCGCAGCCATACCCATCGCTACATGTAATCTTGATATAGACAAGACTACACCTACGACATTGGACAATCCTTTATCTAAAGGCCCAACAGGATAAGCAACCGCTCCATTGTATGTTATTTCTGCTGTAGGTAGTTCGGAGGTCCCCAATTTCGGTTTTAATCTGTCTATAGTATATGAGTTTCGTATTTCTTTTTCTTTATTGTTAGGTAACCATGAAGGAACGATAAAAGCTGCAACTTTAGTTGACGATGTTGTATCTTTTGGTTTAGCAGTTACTACCGCGTAATCTGCTTGCGTTGCAGAGCAAAAAAACTTTTGTCCGTATAATCGCCAGCAGTTGGATATTCCATCTTCTCCTTCTTTTTCTGTATATACTGCTTCGACTAAATTCGAAGGAACATCGCTCCCTCCTTGGATCTCGCTTACAAATTGAGCGCCGATACCATATTCACCGTCAGTAAAACCACCAATCCCTTCCCTTACAGAAAGAAATATTTCTTTTGCTTCAGAACTTAATTGATCTTTATATTTTTCAAGCAACGCAACCATTCCATGAGTACACGCAATCGGACACATTACTCCAAATTCTCCATTTTGATAAAGCAAAAAAATCTTCGCAAATTTACTCCAACTCGTATTCCGTTTTGGATCGAATAATCCAAGACTGAAAATTTCTTTTTCTAAGGTTTCTGTTTCAGCACAACGTTCGATTCTATCTATTCTGTGGTTGTGTGCATCGTAATGACGGACCTGAGTGCATTTTATTCGATTTTCTAGTCGGTTTGCCTCGTCAGCAAGATCTCTGAACTTAAAGGATACGTAATCCGATAGTGCTTTCAAATCTCGGTTTATCTCTGCAAATTCCTCTCCCGTATATTTTTTAACAAGAGCTTGAAAAAATTCATCATCTTTGTAATAATTATAATGATCTCTCACAAATATATAATCGTCAAACGAGTAAGGGTTCTCTCTATTACCTTCCATATCTCGTTGAATTGTCATTTATTTCACTTTTTTGATTACTTTAGTTTGATTTACAATTTCAAAAATCTGGTCTATAATTATTGTTACTCGAGTTCATACAAAAACATTACTCTAATTAAAACAAGGTCAATTTGAACGAAAAAATAGAACTCTTTTAAACAATACACATTAAAATTGAAACAAAAATAGATAAGTTTATGGATGGTTGGGAAATGGAAAGTATAAGTTAGTATGGAAGAGAAAATTTAAGCTTCTTTTTCAATAACGGGCTCTTCTTCTCCCTCCTCTTCATCAATAGATTCTTCCTCCTCCTCTTCTTCTTCTTCCTCTTCTTCGTCTTTAGCTCTAGCTCTCTCTCTCGAAAATTTCTTGACATTAATTCTTTCAGTTCTTTTTATCTCAGATTTTCTGGATCTTTTTACATCAACTTCGACAATATCAAACTCTCGATCTTCAACTTCTTGGTCTTCCACTCCTTCGGGATAAGCGATTAACTTAGATTTAACAATTGTACAGCTTGATAATGGATATACGGTTTTAGCAACTCGAACTATTTGATTTTCGAATTCACCATAAATCATCCCGACGATGAATTTCTCGTGATTTAAAGATTTGGCAAATTCTTTCAGAATATCTCTCATAATTTTGCGAATTAATAATTGCTGTGAACTGCGTGCTCGTCTAATTGTAACGCACGCAGAAGTCACTCTGAAGGTAAATCCGTCTTTTGTCGTGAGGTTATCAATTGACTGGATTTTAGTCGCTCCTCTTCCCACGAGTGATCGAATATAGTCGTTAGTGTATTGATGACCAATAAAAAATGATTCGCATTTATTAGTTTCTTCATTGACATTTTTTACTCGGAACTTTAGCTTGAGATTGATATCATCAAAATTATCCGTAAAGTCAAATAATAGGGTTTCTATAACTCGGTCTTTTAAAGTTCCCTTAAGACCAATGATTTCTCCAATCACTTTATAGTTAAAACTTTTGGGTGCGATGACCTCGTACCAACTTTTATCTTTAAAAGAGATTTTTTTTACTTTAGCTTTTTTTTTCTTTCTTTTTCCTCGTTTACTCATTTCTGAATACTCCGTTGTTTTAATTTTATCTTGCTACTAAAGTTCTAATTTTATCAGGTTGATATCTAAAATCGGCCGGTAATATCTTTGAATCCTTATAATGTCTTATCAAACGAAAAATCTTCGATTCTGTACGTTGTAACCCTTTTTTTGCCTCAAGATCTTTTTTATTCGTTTCAAGGTGCTTTCTTATATTTAAAGCTTTTTTTACTAAATTAGTAAGATCTTCAGGTAATGGATATTCAATTTCGTTTTCTTCAAGAATTTCATTTATTTTTCTCCCCGTCACTACCTTTACAATAGGAATCCCGTAAGAATCTCTTAATATAATACCAATCATTGATTTTGAGAAACCCCGCCTTGCCAATTTAACAACTAAATTTTCTACTTCTTCAGCAGATCTCTCAACCCAGACTGGTTTTTCTAATCTTGGGGGTCTGGTACTTCCACTCTTTCCTTTTTTTCTCGAATGAAGTCGTGCCATAGTAGTTACTTCGATATATTATCTAAAATATAATAAGATTAATTGAAATTAATAAAATATTGTAGAGAATAGTAAGACAAATTAAATAAAATTTTTGAATTTAGACCTCCTTCAAAAAGAACCGAATTAAATTAGGACTTTAAAATATTTTTATAACCTTCTCTAACGCTGGTATGTCCAACATCACCACCTGCTCCGCTTCCACCGCACGAATCGCCGGTAATAAAAAAGTTCTTTATATTAGGCATGCGATTTCCGGGTCTATTCAACCTATGCTGATGAATATTCACCTCAACTCCGTCAACCATCGGGAAAAATAAAATTCTTTCGTAGATTTTCTCTTTTTTTATACTTGGAAAAAATCTATAAATTGTATTTTTTAATTCTTCACATAATTTGTTTGCTTGAGTTTTTTCTTCGATATCTTCAACGTTCACAGCTCTAAAAAAACTCATTAAAGAATACCCTTCTGGAACAATTTCTGGAGATAAATTTGAGGGAACAAAACCAAACGCTAGCGGTTTTTCAAAAAATATGAAATCCTTTTCTGTAATACGGTGGGGAAGGCAATAATCGATAGAAATTCCTGCGGTTGGTCTAAGTTCTTTACATTTTAAGACAAAATTTTGATCACACTTAGATTTGTCAAGAATCGTAAATAGTTGTTGAACAGGAATAGTTGAAACAATTAGTTTACCGAAAAAAGTATTCTCTTTAGTTCGCACTCCGACAGCTTTTGAATCTTCAAGAATTATTTCCTCGACCTCGGTCTTCAATTTTATCTCTCCATTATCTTCTATCTTTTCTTTAAATCTTCTAAAAATTTCGTTCCATCCTCCTTTCGGATAAAAAATACTTCCTTTTTTCAAGACATTTTTTATATTCTCCAGTATTTCACCAGCAGAAGATCTTTCTGGAAATGGATTGACTTGTATACTAGAACTTACCATCTTTAAAAATTTTCTTAGTTCAAGAGATAAATTTTCTTGGTTCCACCAATCCTTTAAACTCACATTGTATAGAGCTTCAAAATCTTTCGATTTCATTTTACTCATAATTTTTACAATGAGCGCCATAGTTTCTTTAAAGGGTACCATTTTTGAGTTCTTAATCTGTTCAACGCCTCCAGCAGGAAAAATAGTTTTAGTTCCATCGTCTAAAAACGCCCAGAAATCTCCGGGTTTGATAAATTCAATTGGTTTATTAATTTCTCTAAGAGATTTCGCAAGATCGCTTTTTGGACCAAAACGAATAGGATGTGGACCAAAATCAAGCTTGAAACCTTTTATCTCGTTTACTTTTGCTCTTCCCCCAATTTGAGCGGTTTTTTCTAACACCAATGTTCTTCCGTGTTGAGACAATAAAGCACCGATGTGTAAACCTGCAATTCCCCCGCCAACTATAATATATTTGAATTTTTTATTCATGATGATTACACCTATTTTAATGAATACTAGTTGGATTATAAAAAATAAATAAGTTTTATTTAATTTATAATCAACTATGAATATCTCTGATAATAAAATATATTTTGTTACAGGTAATCCCCATAAATTCAAGGAAGTAAGTAAATTCTTTCAAGGTAAGGAATTGAATTATCAACTAAAACACTCAACGCTGGAAACAGTTGAAATTCAGGCGGATACTTTAGAAGAGATTGTTAGATTCAAGCTTGAGTCTGTTAAAGAAGAAATAAATGATTCTTTTTTTGTAGAGGACGCAGGATTCTTTATTGATAGTCCACTTAAGGGATTCCCTGGACCTTATTCCTCCTATGTTTTTAATACAATTGGTAATCAAGGCATCCTTAAGTTAATCACGGATTTCAACGAAACGCGTGCACATTTCGAGGCTGTGATTGCGTTATATTTAAAACCTTTTAACAAAATTAGTATTTTTAAAGGTTTAGCTCTGGGAAGACTATCAGAAGTCATTAAAGGAGAAAGAGGATTCGGCTTCGATCCCATATTTATTCCCAACGAATATCCTGATAAGACCTTTGCGGAGTTAACTGCGTCTGAGAAAAATAAAATTTCTCATCGAGGTAGGGCAATAAAAAAATTATTCCAAGTTCTTAAATCCGCGAAAATATAATATGGTTTTTTAAATTTCAAATTGAGAAATTTGCCTGTGAACTTTAGTTTTCTCATTTTATCAAAAAGCTCTAAATTATCTTTCTGAAGGTTATAATTCTCTATTTTGATTAAATTTTGCCTATTCTAAGAGTTTCCCTTAAGATATTGGTAGATTTTAAAGTAGAGATCTTGCTCTGCTTCCTTTTTAGTTTTATATTCTTCAGAACTCAAATTATCAGGTAAATAAATTAAAATTTCATTATCTCGGTTCATAATCCTCGGTCTCCTTGCAATCCATTTAGGAGCGTGGTCTGTTCCGTAATTTTCAAAATCAGAAATTACTTTAGGCGTGATTCTATATTGCTTTTGTAAGTATTCAATTAATCGGTTTTTATTCCATATTCTTGAGCTTTTAATAATTTTATTCCAATCTTGATAAAATCGGCTTACTATTATTTTTTCCACAACCTTCAAGTCCTTATCAGAATCTAAGTAAATTGCACCACACAACGCTTCTAACACATCAGCTAAGATGTGAGTACCTCTTAGACTTTGTGTTTTTGATCTTAATATGTATTTATGGAGAAAAAAATACTTTTTTGCAATATAACTTAGAGTTTCATCGTTTTCTAAATGCTGCTTAGTTTTAGTTATATCACCAGCATCTCTGAGTATGTTATCTTCAACCTTAAATAGTTTAAGAATGAAAATGAGTTTAATTACTGCATCTCCTAGAATTTCTAGCGTGTTATAATCATCGATCATCAGTTCAT
>WJKD01000071.1 GCA_014729315.1 Promethearchaeota archaeon
GAATACGTCGCCGTGAAACTATTTAAAGCTTCAAAAGGAAATCAGAGAACTTTTTTTTACCTCATCTGCACCATTACTACGCTATTAGCAGCAATAATTAATGATGTCGTTGTTGTTTTAATATTAGCACCTGTAGTCATTAGACTTTGTCGCTTTCTTAAAATTCGAGCGGGAACATACCTTCTCGGCATGACAATATGTATAAATATTGGAAGTATTATTACTCCTTTTAGCTCAGGTGAGAATATCATCATTTCCACAGCTTTTAATCTAGATACATTATATTTCATCCAATATTACTGGGTGTTTTCTTTCTTTCTCCTCTTTTTAACAATCTTTCTCATTGATAGGTTTTTCCTAAGTAAAGAACCCAAGATTGACGATAAACAAAAGAAATTTGTACTTGATTTAATTGACGCTGATGTTATGATCGAGAATAAAAAAATGTTTTATTTAAATAGTATCGTTATACTTATAACTATTATCTTGTTTGCGATATTGCCTCTGTTGTATTTAACAGCCGCTTTCTCTTCTATTATCCTCGTGCTTGTAAACAAAGCATATACTAAAAAATCAATGTCGGATTTACTAAAAGACATTGAATGGGAGATAATATTCTTTTTTATTTCGCTCTATGTTATTATCGGGTGCCTTCTCGAAGCAGGCTTTAAAGACCTTTTTGAAGGAATTCCATTCGAAGATTTTAATCCGTTTTTACTCAGTTTTATAATTTTAATAAGCGTAAGTCTAATTTCTGGGGTAGTAGCGAATACTCCCACTGCGTTAGTGTTTATTCCTATAATAGAACTTTTAATTGTGGACAAGGGTTTTTCTTCGGTTCCACTATTATTTGCGTTTATCGTTGGTATTAATATTGGTGGCAACCTCATTCCTCAAGGCGCGGCGTGTGATATGATGACCTTGAAGATCGCTCAGAAAAATGGAGTAGAAAACCTAACATTCAAGAGATTACTTCGAGTTGGAGCTTCTTTTGCTGTTATTCACATAATACTCTCAATAGGATATTTATTTCTATTGGTGCTTATCTTTGGCTAGTTGAAGGGAGTTTCTGGACAATTTGCTAAATCCAAGAGATATAGGCTTTTTATAGTGGAATATTAAATTGTGGGTAGGGTAATAAGAATATTTCCTTGGGCACTTTTCGAAATCTTGATTAAAAATGTGAAATATTATTTGATAAATCGAGAACCATAGTCCACCAATTAGAGGTGAACGAAGATGGCGTTATTCTATTGTTTTATTTTAAGTTAATATTTCTTAAAAAAAAGATTTTTAAGAAGTTAGAATTGTTTTTTTCTAAGTTTTATATTATTCGATTTATGTTTATATATCTTAATTTCTTACCTAAAAAAGTAAATATAAAAATTTATTCTGATTATGAATGACTAAATTTGAATTTGATTGTATCATAATTGGTGGCGGCGCTACTGGAGCAGGTATAGCAAGAGATCTGAGTTTAAGGGGATTGAAAATATGTTTAGTTGAGAAAAACGATCTCAGTGAAGGAACAACCGGCCGATGCCACGCGATGCTTCATTCAGGAGGACGCTATGTATATAGAGATGGGATTGCCGCTACTGAATGTGCTGAAGAGAGTCAAATCTTATTGAAAATAGCACCTCACATTACAGAATTATGCGGAGGATATTTTATCGCAATTGATGACGAAGATGTAAAATATGGGGAGACATTTCGAGAAAGTTGTAGAAAATCAGGTGTGTGGTGTGAAGAAATATCTCCTCAAGCATTTTTAAAAAATGAACCAAATTGTAATAAAAATGTTAAACGAATATTTAAGGTGAATGATGGATATATCGATCCCTTCTTGCTTACAATTTACAATGCCTACGATGCACATTTGCATGGAGCAGAAATTCGTACGTATACAAAAGCAACTGATCTAATTCTTGAAAACGAACAGATAGTTGGTATAAAATGTCAGGATAAACTTGATAATTCAAAATATGAAATTTATGGAAAAATCACTATTAATGCTACTGGTCCGTGGGCAGCTTATTTAGAAAAAGATTTGGATCTTAAACAAAATTTAGAAATCGCACCAACGATGGGAACTTTAATAGTAATTAAAGATCGTATAGTTTCAAGTCTTATAAATCGCTTAAGAGAACCTGGTGATGGAGATATAATTGTTCCAAGCCATCAATCAGTTATTTTAGGGACGACATCAAAGTTAGTTAATTTGAAGGAATTGGATAACCTATTACCCGACAGGGAAGAAATTGAATATCTCTTAGATCTTGGAGAGTATTTAATTCCGACTATTAGAACCCATCAAATTGTTCGCTTTTATTCTGGCGCACGACCTCTTCTAGCAAGCGGAGGTCCGTTACGAGAAACATCAAGAAAATTTGATATTATTGATTATAAAGATGACGGATATGAGGGTTTCATTACTATTTTTGGTGGAAAATTAACAACATATCGTCTAATGGCTGAAAAGACTTCAGATCTTATATGTGAGAAATTAGGTTATGACATAGAGTGTCAAACGGCACGAAAACCATTACCGGGTGGAGAGAAAAAAATAACTCAAAAGATATTTGAGAAGAAATTGTCTGTTGATGAGAAAACTGCATTTGATATGCAATATAAATGGGGAACTTTCTATACTGATATCCTTAATCTTTGTGATACATGTATGGATTCATACTCATCAATTAATAAACCTAGAACAATCTGTGAATGTGAAAATGTAACAGAACCTGAATTAGCTTGGACATATAAAAATTTAATGGTTAAAGTCATGGATGATTATCGCAGACGAACTCGACAAGGAATGGGACCATGTCAAGGTCAATTTTGTTATTATAAGTTAGCAAATCTAGAAGCTATGTGGACAGATAAAACACACATTCAAATCATGAAAGAATTAAAAGTCGCCCTCCACAAGAGATGGAAAATCGAAGCATCTGCAGATGAATACCAAAAGAGACAGATTAAATTAGCGAAATATGTGTATTTACTTGGAGGCAATCTAAAATGAGCGAGAACAAGAAGAAAGATATTAACGATGTATGTATCGTAGGGGATGGTTTTGCAGGCTTAAATTCTGCTCGTTTACTCGCTAAAAAGGGGATAAATTGTAAATTATATTCAAAAGGTTATGGAGCTTCACAATTATGGGTCGGCACTTTTGATTTTTTAGATTATGATGGTAAAAACCTTCAAGATGCTTATAATAATTTTCTAAATGATTTCCCTTCACATCCATATCAAAATATTTCTTATAATGAAATAGAAACATCATTTAATGACTTTTTTCAAGAATTTCCAGATTTAGTCTCTTTTGTTGAGAATGGCCATTATCTTAATAAGAGTGTTTTAACCTTGATTGGAAATTTAAAACCTTGTATAGGTATTTGGAATTCTATTTGTAATGATTATAAAGGATTTTCATCAGATACGATAGTTCTTTTAATCGATTTTCAGGAATTTAACAATTCTGCGATGAATTTAGTAGCTAAAGGATTGCGAAATATATATAAGTCTTTATTTAAGGTTATCAGACTTTCTTTCTCAAAATTACTAACTCACTGGGGAGTTAATATAAATCAGACAAAACATGAAAAATTAAGTGATTTTAGAATAGGGAATTATTTTGATACCCACTATAACAATCTAAATCAATTTACGGATTATTTACTGACAGAACTTCAAGATTCTTGTCCAGAAACAGAAAGGGATAAAATACAGTTAATATTGTTTCCTCCTATCCTTGGTATAAAGAAAAATAAAGAAATCTTAGGATCATTAGAAAATCTACTTGGGATTAGATGTAAAGAGTTAGTTGCATTTTCTCCATCGTTAATGTCTAATAGATTGATGGGAATATTTGATTCTAAATTGGAATCGCTTTCTGTTGATAGAAAGAAAAGACTTGAATTAATTGATTTAAAAAAGGGAAAAAATAAAGGAAATATGATTTGGGAACTAAAATTTAAGAATTCTAAGGGCCTTAATGAGGTAATTTACTCAAAATATGTGATACTTTCTACTGGTTCTGTTTTTACAACGGGATTATTTGAAAATCTGGACAATTTAGAGAAAAAATTTAATGACCTGAATATTCATATTCCAAATAAATTATCTCAGAATTTCGAAATAAGTTTTGATAACATTGGTATTGAATCGCATCTTTTTGTGTGTGGTGCAGCTTCATATTTGTTATGTGATAATGTAAATGATGAGCTTGAAGTTGAATACGGCACAGGTTTGGGCCTTGCCATCTCTACCTCTCATAAAATTTCAAATTATATTTCAAATAAAATAAAAAAGGGATAATACCGGTATTCTTCAAATTTTTTTTTAAATTCTTCCATTTTATTACAATTTTATATCTGATATAAGCTTCTCCGAGGGATGCTGGGATAGGGAATAGTAAAAATTATGTCTAAAAATGTGAAAAAGGAAGACATCGTATTAAAGACTCCTTCTAATTTTTAATTTATCGTAATTATCATTTCTGGCTAGAATTATAAGAGTCCAACTGATAAGAGTCTAGATTTCTTAGCAGTTTGAAGTCTAAAGCCATCTAATATTCTTTAGATTTTTGCACCTATTCTTTCTTAAAAAAATGGGATAATGAATGCATTTATAATCAGCGATTCTCTTAATAAAATAAAAATGTGTAGTTATCTTATTGTATAAATATGGATGTCCCTCTCTTAATATTTATATTCATCATTTTTGGACTCATAATCGTTAGCTATACCCTTGAAGATCTTGATTTTGTTGCAATTTCATTGTTATGTTGCTTTGTTGCTGGAGCGGTGACTAGCTACTTCAAAAATTTAACTGTTCAAGAATTAGTGGCTTTTATCGAGTGGGAAGCAATTATCCTTATTTTAAGTATGAGCATAATTACGAAAATTGCTCAAGATTCTAATATTTTAGAGTATGTAGCAGTTAAACTATTTAAAATCTCAAAAGGTAATCAGAGAACATTTTTTTATCTTTTATGCATTATTACTACTTTACTGGCATCGATTATCGCAGATGTTGTTGTCGTATTAATCTTAGCACCCGTCGTTATTCGTCTCTGTCATTTTCTTAAAATTCGAGCGGGAACATATCTATTGGGAATGACAATTTGTATTAATATCGGGTCCATAATAACACCCTTTTCTAGCGGAGAAAATATTATCATTTCTACACACTTTGCATTAGATGTTCTTTATTTTGTTATAAATTATTGGCCCTTTTCGTTTTCACTATTATTTCTTACAATTTTCCTTATGGATCGATTAATATTAAGTAAAGAACCTAAAATTGATAGTCAACAAAAAAGATTTGTGCTCGACTTAGTTGACGCAGACATCTTAATTAAAAACAAGAAAATGTTTTATTTCAATTCTATTGCAATTATCATCACGATTGCTTTGTTCGTAATTTTACCCGCGTTATTTTTAACAGCAGCAATTAGTGCCTTAATCCTTGTAATCGTTAATCGCTCTTATACTAAGAAATCAATGTCAGAACTCCTGAGAGATATCGAATGGGAAATCATTTTCTTTTTTATTTCCCTTTACGTGGTGATAGGATGTTTATTAACTGCGGGATTTCAAGATTTAATCGCTTTACTTCCTTTTGAAGAATTCGACACTTTCCTTCTCTATTTTCTCATTCTAATTGTAGTGAGCGTATTGTCTGGTGTGGTTGCTAACACACCCACTGCATTAGTATTTATTCCTATCGTTTCAACCTTGATAGGGTTAGGTTTTTCTGATGTTCCCCTTTTATTTGCTTTTATTATTGGAATTAATTTAGGAGGGAATTTCGTGCCTCAAGGAGCCGCGTGCGATATGATGACATTAAAGATTGCCCAAGACTCAGGAGTGGAAAATTTTAATTACAAAAGATTGTTAAAAGTAGGTGGAACATTTGCATTAATCCATCTGGTTGCAAGTATAGGTTATTTGTTTATTCTTTTTTTAATTTTCGGCTAAAATTAAGAGATTTATTAAAAAGTTAATGTTATTGGTATGATTTCCATTTCTCTTCCAACTGTTTGTCATTTAGTGTCTCTAAAAGGTATTCCGTGAATTCTTCGCCAGTAGCTCCATTCGATCTGCCAGTCAATTTTAACTTTTTCTCGAAAACTCCGCAAATATCAAGGCTCATTTCCAGTTTCTTAGCTTTTTCTTCAAATCCGATGTGATTTAACATCATTGCCGCTGCTCTCATTAAGCTTGAGGGATCAGCATAAATATGGCGTCCTTCATTAACCATTCTTAAAGCACTTCCGTGAATAGCTTCAAACATTGCATAACGCTTACCAATATTTGCACTTCCCGCAGTTCCAACACCACCCTGTATCTGAGCAGCTTCGTCTGTTATGATATCTCCATACAAATTTGGGGCAACGAATACTTGGAACTCAGACCTTCTCGCGGGATCAACCAATTTTGCGGTCATTATATCAATATACCAATCGTCGCAATTAATTTCAGGATATTCATTAGAGACTTTCCTCGCGATGTCGAGGAATTTTCCGTCGGTTGCTTTAATAACATTAGCTTTTGTTACTACTGTGACTCGATTGAAATTGTTTTTCTTAGCATACTCAAATGCGAGTCTAATTATACGCTCAGACCCTTGGTTGGTGATGACTTTGAAATCAATAGCAAGATCGTCTGAAATGTGTATTCCTTTTGATCCTAATACGTAAGCACCCTCCGTATTCTCTCTAAAAAAAGTCCAATTAATACCAAGCTCGGGAACTTTTACGGGTCTTATGTTGGCAAATAGATCTAGTTCTCTTCTCATTGTGACATTTGCGCTTTCTATATTTGGCCATTTATCACCCTTACGAGGTGTAGTAGTAGGACCTTTCAAAAGGACATGACATTTCTTAATTTCCTCGAGAACCTCGTCAGGAATTGCTTTCATGTGCTTAGCTCTATTTTCAATAGTAAGACCATCGATTTTGTGAAGTTTTAATTTCTCTTTTGTAATATCATCTTTTAACAAAATCTCGAGAATTTTCATTGTATGTTGAGCAATTTTTGGACCAATTCCATCCCCTCCGATCAAACCAATCACAATAGGAGTTAACTGGGAATAATCGATCCAATTGAGATCTTTCTTCAAAGTTTCTATTCGATTTAACTGCTCTTTTACTAAATCTGCAAAATGATCTTTCGCTTTTTCGATTAAATCGTTCATAAACTCTTTTTCCATTTTTATTATTTCAAGATGTATTGTGTTTTATTTTTTTTTTAGTTTTCTTTTAGAAAGCCAAATTTTCATACAATAGAGAAAAGAAAAGGAAAACTCAAAATAACAAGTTATGAAAATCTTTCGAATTATTACAAAAGTAATTAAAAATTATAGCTAATTATAATAAGAATGAGAAAATGAGTTCCACAGATCACTTAGGTATCAATTATGAAAAATTTGAGTCCTTCCGAACTCTACGAATCGTTTGAAAAAAAGGAAATTACAAAAAACGAGTTGATAAGATCTTTATTGGTTATTTGCGATTACTCTAAGTCAGAGGATTCTAGAATCGAATGTCTAATGGTACTTAGTAAGATAGAACCTCACGACGAAAAACAATTTAATCGTTTAGAAGAATTTGCTATTTCCGATCGCAGCCAAAAAGTTAGATTGAAAGCAATAGAATTAATTATGAACTTATTCCCTAAAAAAGGATTGACTCTCATTAAATATGTAATCGAAAATAGTAAAGATAGAGAATTTCTTATAAGAGTAATGAAAAAAGCTGGTGATAGCATAGATTATTCTAACGAGCAAATATCTTCTAGTTTTTTAATTTTAATTAAACCCATAATAAAATCAATCTTCGAAACGGCCGATATTGTCGATTTCGCTCTATTATGGGATTCTTGGTTTTATAATATTCCTAAAGACTATTGGTCTTTTATTAACCACTTGAGAAATCCATCGGGAATATTGGAAATATTAGATGGGATAATAACACATTCAGAAATCTATACATGGTTTTTTGAAATTATTATTAAAATGGTTAAGATTGACTTATGGTTGATTTTTATGAACCATATCAAATGTACAGCTCGTCTAACTTATATAATGATATATATTGAAGAAAAATTCAAATTATTAGAGTATATAAAATTCATAACTTTTTTCAACAATAAGGCGGGTGAACTAAATGTTCAGCATCGGGAAATAATTTTAGACATCGTTAAGAGAGGGGACCTATATAGTATTTCTATTCTAACATTATTTGGATGGTTAGAGTATTTAGAATATGAAAAAATAAACAAATTGCTACAATCTAGAGGTTTAAATTTGATAAAAAAATTAAGAGCTTTATTAGATTACAACAAGATTGCCTTCCTCTATCATCCATGTTTTATCCAAACTCTAATACCGGTTTTATTAAAGATTAACCAAGTGGACGAAAAACACCTTATTCACTTTCTCATAGAGATGAAATTTGAAATCCAACAAAAATTTCTTTCGGAACTGTTTAAGTTAATATTCTCTAACACAAAATCTAATAATGACTTAATTGCAAATTATTACAAGAGGATAAGGCTTAAGACATGTAAGATCCTCAAAATATTTTCAGAATATTACGATTTTTCAAAATTGGATTTAAAAAAGCTAAGAAGAACTTCGAAATCCATTATTGATTAACTTTTCACCAAAAAAATCCCTCTTTTGTAAATTGGTAATGAAGAATCTTCTCCTATTTCAAAATAAAAAAAGAATTGAAATATTTCTTAGGAAAGAAAAAATCACCAATGTCCTAATGCGAGCATTGCTTGCGCAACTTTCTCGAAGCTTGCTATATTGGCACCCATAACGTAATTTCCTGGATCTCCGTACTCTTTTGATGCGTCGTACGCTGATTTATGAATATTAATCATAATTTCGTGAAGCCGTTTATCCACTTCTTTCCGGGACCAAGATAATCGCATCGCATTCTGCGCCATTTCTAACCCAGATGTTGCAACTCCTCCCGCATTTGCGGCTTTACCAGGTCCAAATGCCACATCAGCATCCAGTAAGATCTCTGTTGCTTCTAAATCACAGGGCATATTAGCTCCTTCAGTTACGGCAATTACTCCATTATCCACTAAATTTTGAGCATCATCTTTTTCGATTTCGTTTTGCGTGGCACTGGGGAAAGCTAAATCACATTTAATATCCCATGGTCTCTTATTGGGACGATAATCCACATTAAATTTTTCGGCATATTCTTTAATCCTCCCTCTCTTTACTTGCTTTAATTCTAATACAAAATCAAACTTCTCTCCTTTTATTCCGTCGGGATCGTAAATTGAACCATTAGAATCCGACAAGGTAACAACTTTTGCACCTAACTGATTGAGTTTTTCTAAAGTATATTGAGCAACATTTCCACTACCAGAGATGGTACAAACCTTATCTTGTATTTCTTCGCCTTTTACTTTTAACATTTCCTGGGCGAAGTAAACCGCACCGTAACCAGTTGCCTCGGGTCTAATTAGCGAACCACCGTACTCTAACCCTTTTCCGGTCAGAACGCCGTCGGAAACATTTGCTAATTTCTTATATTGTCCGTAAAGATAACCAATTTCTCGAGCCCCTACGCCAATATCACCAGCAGGTACATCAGTATCAGGACCTACATGGCGGTATAATTCTGTCATAAGAGCTTGACAAAAGTGCATTATTTCATTATTTGATTTACCCTTAGGATTAAAATCCGAACCTCCCTTGCCACCTCCCATTGGCAAGGTTGTTAATGAATTTTTGAATATTTGCTCAAAACCTAAAAATTTAATGATGCCTAAGTAAACTGAGGGATGAAATCTCAGCCCACCTTTGTAAGGCCCTATGGCAGAATTAAACTGAACTCGAAATCCTCGATTTACTTGAATTTCACCGTGGTCATCGACCCAAGAGACTCGGAAAATAATTTGGCGTTCTGGTTCAACCAAACGCTCTAAAATCTTGTTGTTTTGGTATTTTCGATGTCTTTCTAAGCATGGCACTAAAGATTGGAGAACTTCTCTTGCTGCTTGGTGAAATTCTGGTTCTTGGGGATTTTTCTCTTCAACAATTTCAATAACTTTGTTAACGTATTCTTGCATAATTTCACTTTTAATCTTAAATTAGCCAATTGAAAAACTATATAGTTATACCAGTTAAATAATCTTTAAAAATTTAAAGAATTAAGTGAATATAGTCAATATAATCAATATAATTGTTGAACAAATTTCAATTTTGACTATTTTATCCAATTTACAGTATATTTTCTTTAAATTATTATCTAAAATGATATACAATTTCAAGAACTAGAAATTAACGAATTGAAAGGTATTTTCGGTTTTTATTTAATCGTGAATAATGTATTTCGCAAAATATTAGATTAATGCTTAATTATCTAACTTATAATGGATAGCGTTCTTGTAATCGATTTTGGCGGACAGTATTGTCACCTAATAGCAAGACGAATTAGAGATTTAGGAGTATATTCCGAAATTTTGCCCTATGATACTAGTATTGAAAAATTAAAACAGAAAAATCCAAAAGCAATAATTCTTTCAGGAGGACCCAATAGCGTTTATGAAAAAGACAGTCCTCAATTATCAAAAGATTTCTTCGAATATATTTTTAAAGTAAAGATTCCAGTATTGGGAATTTGCTACGGTCATCATCTAATAATATATCAATTACAAGGAAAAATTGATAGTCATAAACATAAGGAATATGGAAAAACAAAAATAGAAATAGTTAAAAAAAATAGGCTCTTTGAAGGTTTAGATAAAGAAGAAATAGTTTGGATGTCTCATGGCGATCAAGTTAAGCAAATGCCGAATGGTTTCGAGATTATGGCAAAGACTAAATCTTGTCCTATCGCTGCCTACGGAAACGAGGAAAAACAGATATATGGAGTCCAATTTCATCCTGAAGTAAATCATACTCCAAAGGGAGATATAATTTTAGAAAATTTTATTAGGATTTCGAACGCTAGCCAAGAATGGAAATTAGGAAATTGGATTAAGCAGTCCATTTCAGATATTCGTAAGCTAGTAGGAGAAAATAATCGGGTAATTTTAGGATTGAGTGGAGGAGTAGATTCTTCCGTAACTGCCATGTTAGTCCATACTGCGATCGGAGATCGCTTACATAGTATTTTTGTAAATAACGGGGTGTTGCGAAAAGACGAAGATTTAGAAGTCAAGAAAATTTTTAAGGATAACTTAGGATTTAAAAATTTTCATTACATCGATGCAGAAAAATTATTCTTGGAAAGATTAAAGAATATTACTGATCCCGAAGAAAAACGGAAAATAATCGGCCATAGCTTTATTGAAGTGTTTGAAAAAAAGACAATTGAATTAGAAAAAAAGCATCCCGACATTAAATTTTTGGCTCAAGGAACGATTTACCCTGACAGAGTCGAGACCGCAGCTACAAGTAAATCAGCAGCTAAAATAAAATCCCACCACAATCTGACTTTACCAGATAATATGACATTGAAAATTATCGAACCTCTTAAGGATCTCTATAAAGATGAAGTTAGAAAAATAGGTTTAAAGCTGGGACTGCCCAGAAGTTTAGTATATCGACATCCTTTTCCGGGACCTGGACTTGCCGTTAGAATCATAGGAGCGATTGATAAAGAACGATTAGATATTTTAAGAGAAGCAGATTCTATTCTTTTAGAAGAGATTCAAAAAAGCGGGGATTATGAGGACTTATGGCAAGTCTTTTGTGTGTTTCTTCCCGTGAAATCTGTTGGCGTAATGGGGGATTTTAGGACCTATGAATACATATGTGCGATAAGAGCAGTCCAATCTCGAGACGCAATGACGGCAAATTTTGCAAAATTAAACTGGGACTTGTTAGAGAAAGTTAGTACGCGAATTATTAACGAAGTAAAGGGCATTAATCGGGTTGTCTACGATATATCGAATAAACCTCCGAGCACAATTGAATTTGAATAGAATTGGTTGAATATTTCCACAATAAAATATAAAGCAAAAATTGAGTTTTTATTCTAAATAAAGAATTGCGAGCTGCTTAATGGGATCAGCATAAATTTTAAGCTCAGAGTGATTCGTACTCTTAATTCCATCAATCACATATATTAAATTTTGATACTTTATTGCGTTCGGTAAAATTTCTATTAACCGATTCGGAAATTGTTTTATTTTTTTCTTGTTTAATATTGAATTCTCATCCTTTTTCACAGCCACATAAACCATGTCATGTTCAACTAGATCGTTGAAGAAATGCGTACCTAAAGAGACATCGGGGCAGATTGCGTGAATTTCGGAAATTTCACAAATTATTGAAACAGTATCAATTTCGTGGAAAGAAACGGGTACCCCTAACGAAGGGCTTGATGTTGCCCATCGCCCAGGTCCAGCGAGAAAGATGGTTTTATGTTTTAAATTTTCATCGAGATGATTTAATTTTCCGATTATGCGTGCAACTTTATAACGATCTTGAATGGGCAACTCACCATAAGCTGATGGATCCACGTATATCATTCGATCAACGATTCCACCTAATCCATTTCCGATTATTGGACCGAAGGTTTTCAGTAAAATATTTTCGCTGGTTAAGCCCCGAGGTTCTTGAAATTCATCAAATTTACTTTTAATTTGAAAGGGTCTACACTGGAGAACATAGATTTTATAGGTATTCTCGTTTAAAAAGTTGATCGCAAATTCTATATCAATGGGAGATTCATATGCAGCTTCAAGAGTATGCAAAATTTCTCTCATATCTTCCATTATATCTTCTCGAGAAGCAACTTTATCCAAATCTAGTAAATATATTATTCTCTCTTTTCCTCTCTCCTTTAAAAGCATTTCAACCTCGTAATCCCTAACGCTAAAGAGTCGAAGAGGAAGCTCTTTAGATTCTAAAGCAATTTTATCGAAATATTGCGTGTTAAATTCGTTTTTTTTTAGGTTTAAGAGATCTACTTTTTTCTGTGTATATTTGTGCTTTTCTTCTTTATTAGATTCAGGTCGTTTTTCAGGGGCACTCAATGCTATTATTCTCGTATAATCATCATCATACCTCTCCACCGCTCTTGTACCTAAGCCAAATACTAATCGGATCATACCCTCTCTAGGCTTAATAGCGGGATCCCATATAAAAGGATTAAAGGAATAGCCTACTCCAGCGAGTTGAGGGTAAAACAAATTACCATATCTGGTACCCGAGACTCTTTGCACAAGTACCGCCATCTGTTCGTCCTTATCTAGTAATCCTCTTCTAAGTCGATAATTTAAGGCCTTATCACTCAAGGTGCTTCTATATACTTTTCTCACAGCATTGATAAATTTATTTAATCTTTTTTCAGGGGTACCTTGATTTGCTAAAAAAATACTTTCATATTTACCAGAAAAGGCGTTGCCATACGCATCTTCCAACAAGCTGCTGCTTCTGACGATGATCGGCGATTGACCGAAATAACTTAACATATTTTTAAACTGTTCTATAATGTCTTCGGGAAATTTTCCGTTTTCCAAGATTTTCCTTGCTTGAGCGGCTAAATCACCATAATCTTTGGTTTTTCGGATGCGATATCGTTTCCACCAGCAATTGTTAATTACCAAATAACTATAAAATACATCAGATCCTATACAAAAGGAATCATGTTGCTCCAGTCTCTCTTTCCACTTAGAATTCGATTCTTTGAGAATTGATTGTGCAAGTAACATCCCTAGAGCTTTTCCACCTATTAATCCTGTTCCGATCATTCTACGTCCGATCTCGATCAAATCTTCAAGACTCATATAGCACTGTACGCGGGGAAATAACTTAGGATCCCGCGTTAACATCATTCGAATCATCCTTTCTTTTAACTCTTCAATATTAACAGAAACAAGCTTTCCCGAATTGATCTCTTCTAAGATTTTATGGGCTTGATTGAATGTTTTAGACCATATGTCTTGAATTCTTGTAGTTAAATCGACCCATGGTTGAGCGTATTTTGTCAAAATTTCTGATGTCTCTGCACTTTTCAGAAGGGGTACGAATTTATTATCTTTCCACACATGTAACATATACATGGTGGATGAATATCGTTTCCATACTTTCAAAGGATGAAGATAGATCATATTATCTTCGTTGTAGACATCTAGTATGATTTGGGCTGTTTCATATATACGCTGTATTGTATATTGACTGTGTTTATTCCGAATTAAAGCAAAATAGGTTTCGGTCTCGAAATCAAATAAGTAAGGACAAGTCAGCATAAAGAAATTAGCAACCATTCTATCGCTATACCAGTCAACGGCTAATTCACTTAAGGAATCAAATACATAACATGCTCCTCTACCATATTTTTCAATTACCGTAAAGACTTCGTCAATAAAATGTTCAAAACCTTCACTGGGATGTAAATAAAAGACCTTTGTTTGAATCCCGTCAGGAATTAACCAAGTATGCTCAGCAAATCTAAAATATATAAGGGGTCTTTTTTCTTTTTCATTATCTATACAAAAGGCGTGAACAAATGGTATATAATCCTCAATATTATCCACTTGGAATACAATATTATCTCCTGGATGAATTCCGTCTAACACTTCGTCCAAGGCTACGATTCCTGTACTAAAGGACAAATCTTCCATTTAAAATCCAGAACTTTTTATCAATTTAAATAAATTATTCTTATTCAGAACAAACTAATTAAAAAAAATGAAATAAAAATTAAGAGCAATTAATAATGACCTGAATAAATCTCGTTCTTTACTTGCTCTATGTCTATTTTTTCTTGAGAATTAATACCCAAGTTCCAATAATTGCACACATCAATAGCTCTTTGAGAAATACAAGCGATATCATCTCTTGATAGAAGATCCAGCTTGAATTTTCGCCCACCTGCTAAAAGTTGTTTCAATCCGACACCTAATTTGCTCTTAAAATAAGTATACACGCCTATCGCAGCCGGAGGAATAGCTTCATCATATTTCCTCATTAATGCGTCATATTCTACAAAGGCTTCGCTTAATGTTAATGTATCTGCTTCTTTATCCCTTGGAAAGCCTAAAGAATTAAGCATACTTGGCGTTGCTGCTCGTTCATCAATAACTTCACCAACATATTTAGCTTTCATAGCCGCTGTTATTGGGGCTCGTGCCATTGCAATACAAGTAATGTAAGGTGCGCCCATAGCCATTGATTTAAAGATCTGCGTTTCATTAGCGAAACCTCCAGCCATTGCGATCGTAGGTATTTTTGCATTTGGTTCTTTTTGCTTGATCATATCTAAGCACCCTACTACTAAGGCTTGGAGGTAAGCTGTTGGAATACTACCTTCATTCATCATGCTAACGGGACTCATACCCGTTCCACCGCCAGCACCGTCAAAAGTCATTCCATCAACTTTACCTTCTACCCCTAATCGAATTATCCACGCAGTTGCTGATGGACGATAAGCTCCAGTTTTGATAAAAACATTCTTTGCTCCGTTTGATCGGTATCTATCGATCTCTTCTAACACTTCCTCAGTTGAAGAGAGCCCGACACGACTGTGTCGTTCAAAATCGGGGATCAGTCCTTCTTTCCACTGTTCAATAACAACTGGATCCGAAGGATCGGGAATGACTAAATAACCTCGTTCTTGAAGTAATTGAGCTCTCTCAAGGGTGTGCAGTCTAACTTCTCCACCAATCGCTTTAGCGCCTTGACCAAACTTAATCTCTAAAGAGTCAATTTCTAATTTTGATGTAACATAATCAAATACGCCTAATCTGGTGTCCTCAACATTTTTTTGGACGATAATATCGCCATGTTTTCCGTCCCAGTATTTTCTAAACGATTCAACTCTGAACTTCATATCTTCCGTGTCGACTACTTTTGGATATTTTCCGCCGTTCACAAATTTAGCGTTTGGATCCATACCAACCACATTTTCTCCGACCGTTAAACTCACGCCCGCAAGAGCAGAGCCCATAGCCAAGCCTTCCCAGTTTCTTTTGGCTACATAAGTGCTTCCTAATCCAGCGATGACGACGGGTAATTTTTGGTCGATATTTCCCCATTTTGTAGAGACATCGGCATTAGGAAAAATTACCTGGTCTTCGTCGATTTCGTCTAAACCTTTTGCTCCTCGCACTTCAAATTGGATCTGAAAATCCGCGTACGAAAAGCCGAAATCTTTCGGAGTTCCAGCAGTCGAGTCTCCGAAGTATTCTCGTAGAGGATATAAGACTTCTCGACCTCGAAGAGCACTTTTACTTACTTCACAGAAGATGGGACAGTCAGCGATGCAGATAGGGCACAAGCCCGACTCGCACGAGTCTTCAACTCTCGTTCGAGCCCCAACCATGCTGTTTCGATGTGTAACCATCGAGAATTTCGTCATTTTTTCTAAATTTTTTAAAGTTTAATTATATTATATTATATTAATATATCTAATTTAGTCAGTAATTAAATATTTTGGTTAAATATATTAAATTAATAAAACTGGTATAACTCATATAATTTTGTAGTAATAATTTTGATATAAGACCCGTCCAAATTCGTTAATCAAGAGGAAAAATAATTAATATATATTTATAAAATATTAATTCAAAAAATCTTCGAGACACTCAATCTAATTAAATAACTTTTTATTTTAAGGTAGAACAAAATATGTGCTATTATCGTTTAGTTACTTAGCGAAGCTATTTATATTTATAACTCAAATCCTTAAGTAATAAATAGAACAATTTTTTTGAAAACTTTTATAAGAGTGAAAATTATCGTGTCAGAATCAAAATTACTTAAAAAAGTAAATGCCAGCTGGATAGGGATACTTGGTGCGTTAATAACATTGATCACCCTATTCACTGCCGTGGCACTCTATATGATAGATTATCCGCAATTCAACATTATGGAAAATTACATTAGCGATCTGGGTGACGGTCCAAATGGATCAAATGTTGTTTTTAACACCGGTACAATTATATCCGGAGTTATCTTTTTCGTTTTTTTCGTCTTAATCTACAAATACTTCATAGGAGCATTGGGATCCTCTCTTCTTTTACGTTTTGGATTCATATCATCTATAATTTCTGCGATAGGATGGATAATGGTGGGTATATTCACAGACAAACAAGCTCCAGACATGCATTTAGTTGCAGCAGCGCTTTATTTTTTTGGGGCGCTCCTTTTCGGATTGATTTATGGGCTCATCACATACAGGAAAAAAATAATCTCTAAGTCACACGCTTATCTTGGGTTCTTCGTTGCAATCTTTTTTACTTTATTCTTGACTTTTTTCATTTTCAAGCTATTTAACCGGGGATTATTAGAAGAAATAGCCATATTTTTCGAATGGTTTGCCTATTTTTCTTGGATCCTTTGGATCTTGGATCACAGTATTTTAGTTCTTAAATCAAATTAATTCTTCTTTCTTTTATTTTGTAATCCTAAATAGCAAAATAACTTAGAACTTTATAAAAAATTATATTCCTAATAGGTCGTTCACCAACCTTTCGACGAGGTTTACAATAATGTGAATTAATTTTCATCTCAAGGTATTTTTAATATGTTTAATTTTTTAAAATACTAATAAAAAGACATATTTAGGATTTTAATTGTTATCGATAGCCGGTTGGACTAATGGATTATCAGCTCTGTTTATAGTTTTATTTTCTTGTTCGTTTGGTTCGTTTTGTATTTACAAATCAAGGCAAACCAGTGCGAAATTACTACTAGCTGTGGGTTTAAATATTATCTTTACGGGTTTATGCCATCTAGGGTTTGTTTTAGACTTTTTTTCAATTTTATTATTTGGTGTTAACCTAGAAAATTCTTTCGGTCAATTTGGAATTTTAAGTCTGATGTGGTTGCCAGTAGCGATCATAATATCGAGTTATATTGGTTCCTCACTTTTGTTACCTAAAATAAAGCGTTATGTTTTGATAATTATTGGAATTCTATGTATCATATACGAGATTTTTCTTTTCTCTCAACCGTTTGATTCAATCAAATATTCACATCCGGTCTTAAACGGTCGTGATCTTATGGACGCTCGAGTTATTCTGATGTCCCCCGTAGGTTTAATTACTATTATTTTTATTTTTGTTAATATAATATTTTTAGGATTTGGCTATTTGTATAAAGGGATTAAATCTGAAGGAATATTAAGGAGTAAATTTTTTTGCCTCTCTATTGCTGAACTAATTTATTCGATCTTAAGTTCTTTAGAAGCGTTTGTTTCATTGGATTATGCTGTATTTTTTATTAGATTTGGGCTTGTAAATACCTTTTATTTACTTTACTTTGGTTTAAGTGAAACGCCATTATATCCTGATAAAGAACATAAGGAAATAATTGTTGCAGATTCGCTACTTAGATTATCTTATTCCAGAGAATATGAAGAAAACCTACGAGAAATAAATAGACTTAAGTCTGAATTATTGAATAGAACATCCCATGAATTAAAAACACCCCTTATTTCGATCAAAGGTTATGTCGAATTACTATTGCTAAAAGCTGAGGACCAATTTGATTCTGATACATTGTCTTATCTCAACGAGGTTTATAAAGGCTGTCTCAAATTTCAAGAATTAATCGATAATCTATTAAATGTTTCTCAAATCGAATCGGGGAGATTTAATATTCAATCAAGGCGAGAAGATTTAAGCTTCTTGATAGAATTCACAGTTAACGAGTTGAAGGGTTTGATTAATATTCGAGGACATGCATTAAAATTAGATATTCAAAAACCTCTTTTTTCTATTATTGAAAAGGAAAAAATTCATCAAGTAATTTCTAACCTTTTGACCAACGCGGTTAAATTTAGCATGCCAAATGGTAAGATAGAAATTTCCGCTAAAGAAAAAAAAGACGAGATTAAAGTATGCATCGAGGATAGCGGGATCGGAATTATGGAGGAGAATAAGAAATTTTTATTTAAAAAATTTGGAAAAATCGAAAGATTTGGAAAAGGATGGGACATTATATCAGAGGGTCCCGGTCTGGGATTATTCATTTCTAAAGAAATAATAGAATTACACGGAGGAAAGTTATGGGTCGAATCGAAAGGAAGAGGAAAGGGTGCTAAATTCTGTTTTACGCTTCCAAGAGCAAACTAGACTTTTTTCTTTTCCATCATAACTAAAATGGGAAGTAAATTTTAGCCCAGAAATATTATTTGAACGGATTCTCCTAGCTAAAGATTTATTTCACGTGTCTCGAATCAATTGAGTGTTTTTCAGC
>WJKD01000770.1 GCA_014729315.1 Promethearchaeota archaeon
ATGCAATCTGCGATATACAATATCAGTACCAAATACTTCATGTCCATTGTTGATAAAAACTTCACAATCTTGACCATTCGCACATCCAACAACCAACACTCTTTGTTTCTCATTTAAAAATTTCACTGCTTGTCTTGCTCTGAAAACGATTGGAGCAATCTGTAAATCAGGGCCAATTTGCTTTTCATTGACATTAAGATAGTCTAAAGTATTCATTAGCTTAACTTTCTAATCCTTATTTTAAGGAATCATTATTGCCAATTAAGTATTATAAACTGCTTATTTTTAAGATTAACGATTCCTTTCGATTTTATATTTTCCATATTCTATTTCTTATAATCAAATATACTTTTATTTATTCTTCAATTCTTAGCAATCGGTCATAAATGCTTTCAATTTTTTTAAAAATAATGGGAACATCAAATTCTTTCATTGCCTTATCTCTATTATTATAACTCATTTTTTTTCTTAATTTCTCGTTTTCAATAAGCAAACTTATTGCATGAATTATTTGTATTTCAGATTTTTTTTCTATTTGAATTCCATTCTCTCCATCAATAATGATATCTTCCAATGCTCCTACATTTGTTGTTATTATTGGCAAACCTGCTGCCATGGCTTCGAGAACCGCATTTGGGCATCCTTCTCCATGAAACGTAGGAAATACAAAAATATCAGATTCTAAAAATAGATTAATTTTCTTCTCACCTCGAATATAACCTGTAAAACTCGTGTGTTTTTCAATTTTTAACTCACGTGTGTAATCTACTAATTTCTTCAATTCATTTCCGTCACCAGCAAAAATAAATTTAATATCTAGATCGGGAAACTTTCTTATCACTGGATTTACACATCGTGCAATATAATATATTCCTTTTTTTTCTTCTAACCTTGATAAAAAAAGTATATTGATTTTTTTATTATTTTTATTGATACTATTATTTTGGCCAAAATCGAGTACATTTGCGGTCGTAGGGATCACATAGATTTTTTCAGAGTCTTCTATTATCTTTTGCAAAGCAAACTTAAATTTCTTTGCAAGGACAATAATTGCATCACTCATGTTTGCCATATATTTAATTGTCCAGCTAATCAGACTGCGATTAATAAGTTTTTGGGATATTGTAGAATCCCAACCTCTTATATGTAATAATATCTTGATCTTTGGGGATATTAATTTAGCTAGTATTATAAATACAAAATCTCTATAAATAGCCCTCTTTCCTAGAGATGGATTTATATGTATTATAGAAGGCTTGAATTTAATTATTCTATAAGAAAATTTAATGTAATTTAATACTAAATCTATGTCTCTTACCAAACTAAAATTAAATAATCGATAATTTTGTATTCGCCCAACTCTAAAATATTTGACGTCGTAATTAGAGTTCTTATATTCATCTTTTAGCTTTAAATAGAAATTTACGACACCGCCAGCATTTTTAGGATGCCCAGACAACAATAATATTTTTTTCTTAACCTTCATACTCGTAACATATTTTTATTCGCAATGGTTTTTCAAAGAACTTTTCAAGAGTTTTTATTGAGAAATTAAGGAAACCGTTTGTTTATTCAATTCAGAGTGAATTTTCTTTGCTGTTAATTTAAAATTACGATTTTCCTTTAGCCATTGGAAACCGCTTTCTGCGCATTTTTTCCTAATGTTATCATTCGTCAGTAATTTCAAAATGCCATTTGCATATTCAACTACATCATAGGAAGTTAAAATTCCACCACCGCTGTTTTCAATAAGTTTTTTTTGATCATCGATTTCAATATTTGCTACTACCGGTACCTTCAATGACATATATTCAATACACTTTGTCGGAGTCGCAAACACATAATAGCCAGCAGGTGGAATTGGAGACAGCCCTATATCAAATTGCGATACTATTTCAGGAATATCATAATAGTAAACTCTATCTTTTAAAAATATCATATTTTGTAGTTTTTTTTCGTATATATATTTTTTTAAAGCAGGGATATCTTCTTTCGTTTCTCCCATGCCTAAGATATAGAGTTGGACATTCTTGAAATCATTCAATAATATTTGAAAAGAATCAACAATAAAATCTATTTTACGATTTTTCCCTAAACTCCCTATATATATCAGATTCAAATAATCAGTATTCACTATTTTTTGATTCATTTTTTTATTGCTTTGCTCACTGAAATTCATGAAATAGGTGCTCGCTGATTCAGAAACAACCATCATTTTATTCAACGGAATTTCAAAAGATCTATTTAGTTCATTGCGAAGATTTTCACTTATTGGAAAAACTAAATCTGATTTTGAAAGATTATTTAAATATAATTTATTAGAAAGCCCAAATTTTATTTTCCGTAAACCTAGTTCAATTGAATTTTTTCCTCTGATGAATTCATATCCTTTCATAAAGTGTGACGTATAGGTATAAACATACTTTAGCTTAAATATTTTTTTTAAAATCAAACTTACGAAACCTTCTTCCGCCCCATTGTGGACATGAATAACTTTTATTCTATATTTTTTAATTAGATAAAGAGAGCAAATAAACTTTAATGAGAAATTTAAAAATTTGCTTATAAATTTAAAATAAATTATATTTTTGATCGTGACATTTGGCAGGACATAAAATATATTATTTTTCTTATTAATCACTTTTACACCAAAGCTGTTTTTAGATGATTGCATCACCCAATAAAGTCGATAGCCCAACATCGTCATTTCTTTTTGCCAAAGTTCAATTAGCATCGGACGATTGGATGGATATTTTTCATTACCTAGTATTAATATATTCATAAAGTTACCAAATATAGCTTCACCATTTTTTTTGTTCATAATATTCTCTACACACTAATCCTGAAATAGACCAGAATAAATACCCAAGAACATTTGATATTATATTGCTGTTGTAGAATGCTCCAATTATAACGACAATCAACACGCCTTTATACCACTTGGATAATATAGAATCTGTTATCAGATTTGAATATCGACAAACGCGAACAATGAAATAAATCCACAACGATGTACCAATTATCCCCCATTCCCATAGATATCTCGCAAGATGAATGCCATCAATTTTTAGTATTAAAAAATTTAAATAGTAATTCCCGACTGCGGATCCAAAAAAGGAATCTGATGCATTTCCGATTCCAACTCCAAATAATAGACTATAGATATCTTTAGAGATATTTTGAAATGCAAATATTATTTGAGGAATTCTATCCAATCCTTGATCTTTTGTATACCAATGATCATATACATAATCGACAGGATGCAAAAATATCTCAAATAACAATTTTAAGCCTTGTGATCTGAAAAAAGCATAATACACTTCCGTCAAAAACCAGACAAAAATTAAGGATAAAACAATTATATATAATCTAGTTGATATTTTGGTTTTTCTTTGTAGCAATACATAATAAATAAGTATTCCTGCAAGTAGCAAATATGTTATTTTAGTCTCATTAAGCAAGCATGGTAAAAGCAAAACCGAAATGGATAAAGCTCCTTTTTTATTACTTATTTGATTATTTGAACTCAGAGCAATATAATATACAATCACCATAAACAAAAATTGAGTCAAATGGCCGGAAGCACTTGGTCCTAAAGTGCCACCAATAGGATCTCCACTAATAGTTGATTTATACAAAAAAAATCGCTGATAAAAAGCCACAGGCACTTGTATGAAAGCTACGGTTAAAATGAATTTCGGCAATGCCGTCTTAAATCTATGGTATTCTTCAGTTTTGAGTAAAAAGGGAAAGAAGAAAAATGGGATAAACTTTAAATAAAGCCGCAAGCCCGCTAAATAAATATATATATTGATATGGTCGAAATTAATTAAAAATGAAAGGACACTAAATAATATTATAATTAAAAATATGAATATTTCTTTTTTTGCTTTTATTTCCTTTATATTTAATAAAATATATAATAAAAAAATTAAGGAAGATATTTCCGGAAACCATGTGAACTGTTTCGGCAGAAATCCAAGAATTATATATAACCAGCTAAAACTATAAATAATTAAAAAGCTGCTCCAGAAAAACCTTAATTTTTGATAAGATAAATAAATTATGAGAGGGATAAAAGCTACAAGAGCAGCACTATGTAATCCTTGGTGTAATAAAACTAAAATTACGAAGGCAATAAAGCTATAAACCAATAAATTTGTGTTTGTTTTTAAACTACTTTGTATCATTTTCTATTAACTGTATTAATTTTTCGATATTTTGCATAGAATGATTTTTAAAAGCATATTCTTGAGCTTTGTTGCCGATGTCTTCTCTAAGTGCACTATTCTCTATCAGCGTATTAACATCTTCTACCATTTTGTCAAAAGATTTAGAGTGATATCCTATTCGATTTGTTTTCAAAACATCATCTGGATCAATATTTAAACTTACAACGGGAACTTTTCTCATCCATGCTTGAATGAATGTATTTGGAAAACCTTCATATAGGCTAGTATTTACAAAAATGTGCCCCCCTGCCAATAATTTATTTACTTCCTCAATGGATTGTTCACCAATATAGCTCAAATTATTTATATTTTTTATTTCATTTATTAAATCTTGAGACCATTTATTTGGAGAAGTTCGACCAATCATTATAAATTTTGCGTTTCCATCTTTTAATTCTTTAGCCAATTCAATAAATTTTTCTGGTTGTTTCAACTTCTTAAAATTAGCTATCCATAGAATCTTTATTTCACCATTGTTCCTCTTTATAAATTCTGTGGGATAAAAATGCATATTCGGAATAATTAAGTTAGCTTCTCTCTTGTAATTTTTTTTCATTAAGTTGCTTTGATATTCTGCTTGAGCTACAATAAAATTTGAATTTGATATAACATATCTATTAATCAATTCATCAAAATAAACTTTTACATATTGTGCATAATTACGTAAAATTCTTTTAGAAAAAACATTAACGTCTCGTTCACTTGCGATATGTGCGATAAATGGTATTCGATTTATTTTACAATACAAAGTCCCAATACCTGTTATATAATTTATTCCTCTTTTATATATAATATCTGGATTTATTTTACTAATTAATCTGTATATTTGAAAAAAATCCGTAAACAAATATCTATTATATTTTTTTCTAAATAAATATCTATATGTATGGAAGTTATCACTTTTAATATCTTTCTTATAATGAAATAAGAAATGTACATCAAACCCTTTTTTTTCGAGATAATTGCATATAACTGTATTCTGCAACTCTGAACCGCCTTTATAAAATTCAAACGGCGCTGCTAGTATTAATATTTTCATCCAATTGCATCCTCAATATTTTTTTTATGGAATTTATAATTTACATCAACAGTTCCTTCGTTTCTTGATAACCGCAAAGCAGCTTTTGCAGTAATGTTACCATTCTGATAATATTTAATTGCTTTTTTTAATGATAGTAAAATAGGATTTTGCGTATTATAATTTAAAAATTCCTTTGTAAATTGATAATCTTCTATTTGGTAATAATATTTTCCATGGTTTAAATGATAAATTTTTGCTTCAGTAAAGTATAAAGGAAAATTTGTTATCTTTTTCATCAAACTTTCTAAAGTTCTGTTAATATGTATATCTTCGAAATACAGTTTTATTTCTGAATTATACCAATTATATTTTTGGGCAAAATCTGTACTCATTACAAAAACATCTTCAAGATAATAATTCAATTTTTTGAATCCAGCGTTATTTTGTTTGTCTCCATTTCCAGGATGTAGTGCCTTTTTCAAAATAAAATTTTTTAAAGGATATCTTGTAAGAAAAAATGGCTTTGAAGAAATTTTCCATTTCATTGATTCACTTAAATTTTTCTTTTGCAAGAATAATGAAAAATCCCGACTATTATTTACTTCATTTAATTTGCAAAAATCCATGTAAGAATAATTTGTTGAATGTAAATTTCCCATTAAAATATCAATTGAATATTTCTCCAATACATTTAAGATCTTTTCAGTATAATCGATATCCAGAAATTCTTCAGGATGCAATGACATATGATAATCTTCTAAGATTTCATTTTCTATTAGCATTTGATGGAATCCGTATAAATCCCAAATCGGATAATTTCCAAAAAAGTATTCAGATTCAATAGAAAAAAATTTGTAATTAAAATTGGGTTTTATCTGCAATGTGTCGAAAATTTCTTTTTCGGTATTCACCGTTTGATTATAAAAAATGACATTAAAATCTTGGACTGTTTGCAAATTAAGCGATTTAATTAAGATATTTAAATATTCCATTTCAATTACAGGACTAATTGTAATAATATAGCTTATTTTCATTATTTTCTCCAAATGTATTAAAATATTAATTCAATTTCAAATTCAATAGCGATAATCAATGGCTTCTGGAAGCAATATTGGAATATTATTAAAAATTGGGTACTCCCCACATTTATTACACACAAGCTTATTAGTGTTCTTTTTGTATAGTTGTTCTTTGCAGATAGGGCATGCAAGAAGATCAAATATATTATAATTTTTTGTTGATGAATAAAATTTCTGCCGTAGAATCTGTTTAGAAATATTTTTTATATCTTTTTTATATTCATTTTGTTGATTACAGAAATCAACTAGTTCATTAATATCTATTTTTTCTTCATTGTGATTTTTTTGATTTCGATATATTCTAACTTCTAGATAATCATTTTCATAATTCTTGCAAATTGTATTCATCCAGCTAGCATTTTTTTTAAAAAACCTATTTTTTTTATAATTTGTATTGTGCTTTATAAAATATCCAATTAGCAGATAAAGTGGATACAATTCTTCCGATTTTTCTAGCATTATTAGCTTGCGATCTGCTGATAGCACGAACCATTTGTGCCCCTCAGTTCCTTCCCCATGATGCAATTCTCCTCGAATCTTCCTAGTATATTCATCATCAGTGCAGGACTGATATCCTCCGTGTACTATTTCTGTGAATGGGGAAGGAGTCTCAATATAAGATGATTTTCCTACTCTTTTAATTTCACTAATAAAATGCTCTGGATTATCTAAATGCTCCAAAACATGTCTGCAAATAATAACATCAAAAGCCTTTTCTATAAACGGCAGTTTCTCTGCGTCAGCTACAATAAAAGGTCTTTCATCAATATTCATTCTCTTCATATTGGATCGGTGTCTCTTAATTACTACCGGGTATTTATCAATCAATATATCTGACCTTTTATACGGATTTGAACCAGCACCGATTTCAAGAACAAGGTCGCTTCGCTTAATGCTGAAATCAATTCCCTTAAAATATTTTATCATAGTTATTTCCATTCTAATTATAATGAGGATCTATTTTATTATATTTGTCAAAACATTCAGAAATTTTGAAAATCTTTTAATATGATAATAATATTGATTCACCAAATTTTTCTTATTCTAACTAATAGCATGACATTTTTGGCAAACATGCGAGGATAGTATTTCAGATTGAATTTCATTATGTTTTTAAACGTAATTATCTTGTTAGACAAATTGTTGTATGATAATTTTTCCATTTCATATCCATTTTTAAGTAATGATTTTTTCAAAACTTTTTCCAAAAAATATATTTCATCATAGGTAAGTTCTTTTTTCCAAGCATTTATTCTTCTATCAAGCATTTTTTCTTTTAAGTTTTCATGAAGATGCTTTTGATCATCCGGTATCGAATTGAAATAATTGTCTTCCTCGATTTTGATATCAGCACATTCAAAAAACTGCAAAATTTTGTCTATTTCTTGATCCACTGATAACACTAAATTTTCATATACTACTTTAATAAATGCATTTTTTAAGATTTTACTTCTTTCATAGCATTTGATTTTTTTTTGTAAATTTGCATATCCAAGTGCAAATTGTACAATATCTTTATTCATTGATTTTTTTGTGTAACTATCATTTGATTTTTTTTGTGAATTATAAATAGCCCTTGGATCACGATCAATGAAAATGTATTTTGAATTAGGATATATTTTAAATGACTTATAAAGGTTATGAAAAAAAGAAGGACATCGTCCTTTATGAATCAATATTCTTGCCGATCTTTTATCAGAATAAAGTACCAAAACCGTTAACAAAAATTTGTCAAACCTTAATGGAAACCCAATGCTTGTTAATTTATTCTCAAGTTCATTTCTATCAACATTCCATTCAATAAACTTTTTGTCATTTTTATATAGCTCATCCAGCCAACTTTTAAGTTCTTTCTTAGTATTAATTTTAAACGTTTCAGCATCATATTGAACAAATCGTTTTTCAAATCCCTCAATTCCGACAGCGACATCTCTAAATTTATTCAGTTCTCTGGCTAGAAGTGTAGATCCCGAACGATTCATATAAAATAGAAAGTGCAATTGCGGGGTTACGTTCATCATTTAATCCTAATTTTTCGATATCACAGATTATTTTTTAATATATTTTTCGTTAAAATATCCAAGTTACAAAACCATACATTTTTTTGGGAAAAAATCTCAATAGAATATTTTTATGTTTTTTCGAGTAAATCGAAATAAACTTGTTTACGACTACGTACAGACTTATTATAAATAGCAACTTAACCAACACATGAATATTAATATAATAATTCATTGTATTCAGTATCAAAATGATGCCTAAGACAGAAGCTGATAATTTTAAGTATGAATAAAAAGGAATATCTAGTTTTACAATTCTTCGGGTTAAAATGAATATAATAATATTTTTTTCGATTGTACTCAGTGCTGTAGCAATAGCAATACCCAGGGCACCATATTTCATTGCCATAGGAATTCCTAAAGCGATATTTAAAATTACCGTAATTTTTGAATATATCAAATATTCAGGTTTTTTTATTGATTTCGTGATCAATCCGATTGGAAAAACATAAATAACCAAAAAGCAGAGGAATATAAGCAAGGGGAAATAAGCATCCTGGATGTATTCTTTATCAAATACAAAAGATAACAGTTCTCTGCCTAGCGGAATAAAAATTGCCAGAATTAAAAAGATAACATAATTATTAAGGTTTATAATTATCTGAAAGATATCATTTAATTCCGTCTGGCTCTGTTTCTCATCGTATCGCCTATAAATAGAGGGCTCAAGTACATCTTTGAAAAGTGTGTGCGGTAGAAAAAATATCAACTTTTTTAATATATTGGTTGCCACAGCATAAATAGCCACCTGGATGTTTGTAGAAAATAAAGCCAAAATGTATCGATCTATATCCGTGCCTAAGAAAGAAGCTCCAAGCTGATTGATGTAGCTCGCAAATGTATAGGATTTTTCTTCCTTGTTAAAAGTCCTTCTTTTTCTAAACAATGATATCCGGGGAAAACCAAATTTTTTAAT
>WJKD01000771.1 GCA_014729315.1 Promethearchaeota archaeon
CAAAGGATCTTGCGCTTTGTCTCAACTATTCGAGGTTGCGTCGGAATAGAAGAGTAGTTTCTTATCCGAGCAGAAGAAATTACCTAAAGGGACATCATCCTAAGGAGGACGGCATTTTTATAATGGATTTAAAATCTGGTGAGAATAGACTCGTTGTAAGTTTAGATCAAATATGGAATGCCAATCCAAAAACGAAATCAATACCCCGAGAGGATATTGGAACGAAATACAGTAAGGAATTTTGGTTTAATCATGTCTGTTTTAATCCCAAGGGAGATCGATTTTTCTTTTTAGCGCGCTATGGAAATTTGAAGGGAGAGCTTATTACGAGCATGTGGACGATGGATGTTGATGGAAGCGATTCATATTTGCTTGTGGATTTTGGGAAGCAACTTTCGCATTTTGAATGGATTGACGATAAACACATAATTGTGACGATGAATTTATTGGATAAATATCAGACAAGTCACGTTATTTTAGAAGATCGGAAGGGAAATCCTAAGCCATTAGCTATAGAAGAATTGATGTGGGACGGACACCCCGCGATAAGTCCAAAAGGAAATTTACTCGCGACCGATTGCTATATAACGAAGGGAAAAAGGCATGTTTATATCGTAGACTTGAATTCTGAGGAGGTATTTACCGTAGCGTCGTTTAAGAATCCAGCCAATATCAACGGAAATGTTCGGTGCGACCCACATCCTCGTTGGAATAGGGATGGCACTCAACTTTCCTATGATGGATTAGGGCCGAACGGGAGGCAAATATATGTAATCGATGTAGAAGAATGAAAACCTGTGTGAGATTTTAAAATTAAAAATAGATTTCTAATTGAATTCGAAAAACGTCTGATCGAATTAGGATCCTAATCTTATATTTTATGATAAGAAGAATTTTATTCCAAAAATCTCACCTTTAATTACTTTAAAAATCAAATACCTTTGAATTAAATGAATATCTTCCAAAAAGAACAACATGTCTGCAAAGTATGCGGATTTAACATGATCGGATACCACCCTGATAATTGCCCGTTTTGTGGGGCATCGAAGGACGATTTTATGACAGCGGAACAATGTGCTGAAAATTACCAAGTTAAAAGCGTAGAAGTAAATGAGAAAATTCTGCAGTTCAAGTCTTATCCTCCTCTTGGTCTCGAGCATGCTGCTTATCAGATTAATACAAGCAATGAGTTAGTCTGGATAGACTGTCCGTCCTCTTTTAGTAATGATCTCGATAAAATGGATAAGATTATGTTCACGCACCATCATTTTCTTGGAGCCTCGAATTTATATCGCAGATACTACGATTCAAAACTTTGGATCCACAAAAAAGATTCTAAGCATAACATAGCTCAACACCACACTTTCGATCAGAAATTTAAAGATAATTTCTCTTATAAAAGCATAGAAGCTTTTCATATTGATGGACACACACCGGGTTTTACTTTCTACTTGTTTCAAGATGTGATATTTGTGTGTGATTACATAATTTCTCGTACTGAAAACTTAATTTTTAATCCTTATGGTCCAGTGGGTCCAACCAAAAAAGGGGCTTTACAACTTCAAGAGATTATCAAAGAGAGAACAATAAATTATGTTTGTGGTTATGACGATATACAAGAATATAAAACATGGAAGAAAAAATTTGATTCGCTCTTAAATACTTAAATTTTTAGCTTTGATAATCGTTCTTTTTATGAATTCAAAGGAATTTTTTGCATTCAATTATGTTAAGCTAGCTAATTTTATTGTTTAATTTAGAATTTATTAGCCGAAAACATATATTTGAATTAACCTTCAAGATGTTGAAACATTCATAAATAAAAACGAAATCTGAGTAAACACAAAATGAAACTCAAGAAAATACGCTCTGAAGGATTAGCACATCTTTCGTATCTTTTGATTTCTGAAAACGAGGCGTGTGTAATTGATCCTAGAAGAGATGCAAAAATTTATACAAAAAAAGCGTTTGAGAATAACGCGGACATAAAATATGTATTAGAAACTCATAGAAACGAGGATTACGTGATAGGTTCCACCGAATTATTAGATGTTATGGGTTTGAAAGTGTATCATGGACCAGGGCTTGCGTGGGAATATGGTATTACTCTTGAGGATGGACAGATCCTCCAGCTCGGGGGCTTAAAAATACAGGCATTACACACTCCTGGGCATACTGACGAAAGTATGTCATATGCGGTTTATGATACGGTAACTGACACGGGAGACGACCCGGTCCTGGTATTTACAGGAGACGCATTATTTGTTGGAGATGTAGGACGCACAGACATGTATGGTTCCCACGAGGATAGAAGAATGGCAGAAAATCTTTACGAGAGTTTGTTCAATAAATTGTTATCCCTAGGAGATCAAACAATAATTTGTCCTGCTCATGGAAGCGGTTCTGTTTGTGGTGCGGGAATAAGCGATAGAGAAGAAAGCACAATTGGTTTAGAACGCAAACACAATCCAATATTACAGATGACTGATAAGGATGAGTTCGTTCAATATAAAATCGAAGAACATCACTACTTCCTTCCATATTTCAAAAAGATGGAAGAATATAATCTGAAAGGAGCTCCATTACTTAAAGACGTGCCCCGATTTAAACCTTTGAATCCAAAAGAATTTCAAGAGTATATCTCAAATGGAGCGACCATATTAGATACGCGTAATCCTGATTCTTTTGGAGCCGCTCACATAGAAGGCTCCTATAATATTTGGCTCGAAGGATTATCTTCTTTCGCAGGCTGGGTTATACCTTACGATAAACCTATCCTTCTAGTGGTTAAAGACTTTCACAATTTGAACGAAGCCCACAAATATCTCTTGAGACTTGGATATGATAACATCGCCGGTTATTTAATTGGTGGAATTAAATCTTGGTATAGTAATAATTTACCAACAGAAAGTAACGGACTGCTTACTGCACGAGCTTTAAAGTCTCAGATAGATAATAACGCTAATCTACTTGTTCTGGATGTTAGGAGTATTAGTGAAAGAAAAGAAGGATATATTGAGGGATCTACTCACATCTATGTCGGAGAACTCGAAACTAAGTACGAACAATTACCCGATAAACCGATCGCAACCGTTTGCGGAAACGGAAGCCGAGCGAGTTTAGGAACGAGTATCCTTCTTAAAAATGGACTTAAAGAAGCTTACACGGTGTTAGGCAGTATGAAGGCGTGGAATCAAAGCGGCTATCCTGTAGAAAAATGAAATAAGAACGAGAAAGAATAAGATTATAAATAAATTATATAAGGTAAACGAAAAAAATGACTAATACAAAAGAAAGATTAGCTAGTGTAGATAACACATTGAAGACTTTTGGCAAATTTAATCCCAAAGGTATGAAGAATTTTAAAGGTTATATGGACGCCGTTAAAAAAGACGGAACATTGTCGACTAAGATGAAGAATATTATAGGAGTTGCTGTTTCAATAGCAAGGCAGTGCGAATTTTGCGTACCGTTTTATGTGAAGCAGGCTTTAGATAATGGTGCGACTAAGGAAGAATTGATAGAAGCAGGTATGGTAGCGGGTTTGTTAGGCGGCGGTCCGGCGATAATGTTCTCTAAACATTTGTTTGACGCTTTAGAAGAGCTTGGGAAATAACTATTTTTTAGCAATTTCTCAAATTGAATTAAATTAATATGGTGGTTTAGATGGTAGATATACTTAAAAAAGAGCTGAATATGGATTTTGATGACGCTGTAGAGCGGGTTAGGACTATCGTCGCAGAACAAGGTTTTAGCGTAATGTTAGTGAAAAATATTGACGATATTTTTAAAAAGAAATTAAGCATAGATAATTATCCCAGATACACGATAATTTTAGCTTGTGCTCCCCAATTTGCAAAAGGTGCATTAGATGTCTCAAAAAATGTAGGACTTTTATTTCCTTGTAGTTTTGCGGTTTTTGAAGATGAGGGCAAGGTTTTTGTTGGACACGTTTCGATAATGAAAATAGCCCCCGAAGTTGGTTTAGCACCACACGATAAAATGAAACCCGTTATAGAAGACACCGGAAAGGCAGTTCACGCAGCTTGGGATAAGTTTTAAAGTATTAAAATCTTTTTTTTTACATATTTATTTTATCCATATTATAATATGCATGAATTTACAATGCTTAATCTTAATAATTTAAGAAAAAAGAATAGATATTGAACAAATATAAAACGCTTATTGGTTTATAATTTGAATTTATGTTTTTAGTTTAGGAGGAGGGACGAAAACTTTCCTTTTACCCTCAACTAATGTAATTGCTGATTCAGGACAGAAATGAGCACAAATCCCGCATCCTATACACCAATTTTCGTTCCTTTCCGCTTTATTGTCTTCGTTGAGCTCTATTGCATCAACGGGACATTTTTCAACGCATAATCCACAACCAACACATAGCTCTTGGTTTGTTTTTGCCAAGAAATTCGTTGAGTTTATCATGGCCATTACTCCCGATCTCCATAAATCGAACGTAGCGCAACAGCATTTACAGCAATTGCATAAACTCGTTTCGTCTCGTGCCTCGTTCCCATGAGGGTGATATGCTTTATGAACTAAACCCGCTTCTTCGGATTTTTTCATAATATCTAATGCTTCTTCTTTCGAGACCTTGCGCGCAAACCCATGGTCAACCACGAAACGAGCTGATTTGCCGAATGTAAAACAATTTTCTCTTATATCTGTAGTTTCGCACGGATTTCCTAATAAATCTTGATGATGACGGCAAAAACAATGACCCACGGCAATATCATCGAATTTTTCAATTAACCTCTCTATACTTTGGGTGCCTAATACTTCCTCTTCTGGAACAGCAACTTCTTTATCCACATCAACAGTTATTTCCTTTCCTTCTGCATCTGTTAAAATAGGCATAGTTCTGTCAATGGGTGGCATTTTGCGATAAAATGGTAAAAACGTATCGTATTGTTCTTGAATAAAATCTCCTACTTCTTCGAACAAATTCACGAACAGCTTTGCTACTTTCTTTTCCTCTTCAGTATATTCAAGAGGTTTCATGTATTGATATTCGAAAATACCTACCATAATTAAAGGTAGTAAACGATAGACCATCACACCACTCGAACTGGGTTGATCAAACATAGCCCCCTTATCTGCTAAGGATTTGAGATTTTTTTTTATTTTATCCTCGGGGAGTTTAGTAATTTCTTTAATTTCCTCGAGAGTTAAAGATGGGCTCTTTTTAAAGGTTTTAATGATGAAATCAATTTCTTCATCGGTATACAGAAGTTTCATTATATCGATTAATGTATCGGTGATTGGAAAGGGAACCATTCCCGCCTTTATAATGATTCTCGCAGCCTTCTTATATTTTGCCTCTGACATATATTTAACACATTCTTTAGGTGATTATTTGAATAAGTATATTTTCAATTAGTTATAAATACGTAATTGCTACCTATATAGTTTTATTAATCATTTATAACTTTCTGAAGTTAAAATAAAGTATTTACGACTTGAAGGTTTTATCGAATAATTTGATCGTGTCCTATCAATAATAATTAGCTCTATAATTCTAAGGAGACTATTGAGTTTCTTTTTCTAAAATAAAATCTGCTGCCAATTTTCCCGTATATATGGAAACGGGATAGCCTCCCAGAAAAGGTTCCAAAATAGAATAAATTCCTACAACTAATAAATTTTCAATCCCATCGTGAGTCAAAAGCTTCGTATTTAATCGAATTTTTTTAATATCCCGAGTCCAACCGGCTACGGAGCCTTTATATCTTTGACCCCAATCTTGATAGGTGAGGGGAGTTGCAATTTCCATAACTTCTATGGAATTGCTCAGTCCGGGTAGTATTTCTTCTACCGTTTTAATCAGCTTTTTAGCTAGTTGTATTTTATATTCCTGGTAGCCGTCCTTTCTTTTTTTCTCGCCCGTTCTCCATGCTTGAAAATGAGAATAAGGCATATTAACTCTTAAAACAAGGCTCTTTTTACTGTTTGGTGCGAATTTCGAAGATTTATTTGACCAAAGACATATTTCAATTTCCCTATTTTTAAAATTCTCGGGATCTATAGAGTTTAAATCGCCGATTTCTGATCTGTAAAACAAGTGGGTTACTCTCATTTTACTTAGATCAACTTTGGTTGGATTTATCCCGAGATAAACGCAAAATTCAGAGCCCGTGTATGGTGTTGCTTTTATTGCTTCTATATGAGATGAGGGAGTGGAACTTTCGTCTATTAGCTCTAAGAAAACTCTCTTATAGTCAGCATTGGCGATTATCCATTCAGCCTCGTGGGTTTTATTGTCTACGGTCTTTATTTTCGTTATCTTCCCGTTGCCTACTAAAATTTCTTTAACTGGAGTATTTAGATTTATTTCGCCGTCGTTTTTGGTAATAACGCTAGCTAATAGCTCGTTTATTCCGTGAATACCACAAGAAGGAAACCAAATACCATTAATTGACATTACATTCCACATGAAGGCCAAATGAACCATTGACATTACTGGCTTGTAAGAGCCTTGCGAACCTAATAATCTCTTAAGACTATCGTCCGATATTAAGTCGTTGAGAATAGAATTGGAGGTAATATTTGAATATTTTTCTATAAGATCGTACTTATCTTTATTAAGATCGAGATTATTAATTGCTAATTCCTTTTGCTTTCCAATCAAGAAATCAGGATGCCAATCCTGAATGCTTGATATGGCGTCAATAAGAGAATCTAATATGTTAAAGAAAGTATTGAGTCCGGTTCTTTCTTTCGGGAATTTCTGTTGCAATAATTCTTTAAAGTAATTCCATTCTCGAGAATAGATGATGTCGATATCAGGAGTGATAAGTTGAAAATGATTTCGTTCAAAGGAAATAGGTGTCTTAATTCCTGCTTCTTCAATAATTTCTTTAACAAGCTTAGGATGACTAAATGATAGAGGTCCCATGGGAAATTTGAAATCTTTTCTTCTAAAAATATGACTTGTCCCTCCGATGTGATGGATTTTTTCGAAAACTGAAATATCTTTTCCCTTTGCTGCTAATAAGGCTGCTGCTGTTAATCCACCAAC
>WJKD01000772.1 GCA_014729315.1 Promethearchaeota archaeon
TAGACGGTAGATATAAATTCCGCTTTGTAATTCTTCTGTATTAAAAACAACTTCGTAAATACCCGGTTGTCGTTTTTCATTTAACAGCGTGGAAACTTCTCTCCCAAGCACATCGACTACTTTTAAGGTGACTACTGATGCCCTCGGAAGCGAAAATTTGATTGTCGTTACCGGATTGAAAGGATTGGGATAATTCTGAAACAATTGAAAATTAGCTGGTATTCGGGATTGACGCTCTGTTATCTGCTTTTCAATGAATGCAGCATCTCCCACAAATATTTGAAAAGCAGAATGATCAAATTGACTTGTTTGCCAATAGCGATATTCATCGCTGATATTCATGTCGACGGATTTATTACGATCTATGTCATACAGTTTATACCTCAAATCAGAAAGTGATGGTTTTAACTCTGACCAATTGAGTACTATCTCTGCGTTATTTAAATTTGATGTCACCTCAAATTCCCAGACCTGTCCATTATCAATACTATATCGAATGTCACTGGTATAATACTGACAATATTTTTCCCAATCTCGATGTGGAAATCGCAACGAAACAAATTCCCCGATTGTGGGAGGCTCAGGATAATCATTGTTATCCCATTCATTAGAACTTGTGGGACTGATACCGATAAAATTTATATCATCTTTACTATGACCGGCAGAAGCTGAAAGCTGCAACATCCACTCAGTTTCATCAATTTTGGATTTGGGTAAGGATGTTGATATGGCAGGTTCTAATGTTAAATCAATCTCCTGTGCTCCAGCAACATAAATGAAATACCCTGCCCAGGGATGCATTATTTCTGTTAATTGATAACCACCATTCCCGGTCGGCAGATAAAGTTTATCGCTAATGACCGGATTTAAGTTCGGAAAGCGAATCGGAAAAGCAAACGGATTACCGATCTGATTCCAGCCAGGTTTTAGTGTAATAGTAATTGGATCAAGCGGCAAAATATAGCCAGCGCCCACATCTATTTCAATTAAATCTCCTTCAGGATTGGCTTTTAGCCAGAATGATTTTCCACTATTGAAACGGAAATTGGATGGTTCTGAGTTGAATTCCTGATAACCGTCATTGATACCATCATCATTGGTATCTTCATAGGAAAACAGTCGCCAATTCGGTTCGCCATAACTCCCCAATTCGCTTTCATCATTCAAAACAGCACCCACACTTATATTATTGAGAATTGCAGGTATAGATAGCATATACCATTGACCGCGCGGAAAACCGTTGACGTACGCACTGTATTGAATATTTGTAGACAAGGAACCATTATCAAAATAAATTTCATGGGATAAAGTATCACTGACTGTAGTATGACCGCTTTCATCTTCTGCTTTGACAAAATACGCAATTCCATTACAGGTTACTTCTGAAGCAGGAATCGTTGCAGTATAAATATCGTTTTGATTAATATTCATACTAATATTTTGAAAGTTAGCGGTTGTTCCCTTGCGATAAAACAGGTATACCGATGATACGTTCCAATTATCTGTGACCTGTACCGATATGTGATGTTCTGTATTTATCCGCATATCCTGTGTTGGAGTTTGTATCGTAATTTCGGGTGCCTGATTATCTACTCCATTACCCGAAAGATTTACATTAACAGTCGTTTGATTGGGATCGTTGGATGTAATCGTTATTGTACAACTTTCTGATTTCACACTATCGGGATTGAATTGAACTTGTATCGTCTTCTGATTGTCTGGTATCAGTGTAAATTGATTGCTCGATACTGTAAACACAGGATTATCAGAAACAATATTATTGACTTCCAATTCCATATTGCCACTGTTTTGAATTATAAACTGCCACACTGCCGATGAGAACATAGGGACATCTCCGAAATTATGAGTGGTGGTTTGCAGTGAAATACTCGGTTGTGGAACTACCACACCATATCCATAAACCGAAAAGATAACCGTTGAATTATCAGGATCGTTGCTGGATATGGTGAAAATATCTTGATATGGTTTTTCTTCCCGGGGAGTAAAAGATATCGTAACGATGATGCTATCATGTGCCGTAATTGTCCTTGATGTTGGATTTGCTGAGAATACACTCTCTGTATTCGTAATGTTATGAATTATCAGATCACCCTGATCCATATTCTTTATTGTAAGCTTGCATTCTCTGGTGCTATCACGCAAGACATTTCCAAAATTATGAGAGTTAATGCTGAGTTGTATCGATGGATTTAAGGAAGAAGATATTCCCTGTCCCTGTACGATAAATTGAACTCTTGATTTTTCAGGATCATTACAGGAGATAATGAACGTGTCCTGATATGTTTGCTCATGTATTGGAGTGAAAGATAATTCAACTATCAGGCTGTCATTTTGGGGGACAGCGCCAGAAGTTGGCATTGCTGAAAATACAGATTGACTATTTTTAATATCGGCAAACAGTAATATCTGTTCACCTAAATTTTTAATAATTAATTGCCATGATTTGGTAGTGTTCAATTCGACACTTCCGAAATTATAACTCGATTCGGATAAACTAATTTTAGGAGGATCCGGGGAAATATAAAATGGTGTTGCTTCAGCTTCGTTGCTAAATTCGCTTTCATTTCCTGAAATATCAACTGCTGAAATTCTATAATAGTATGTCTCAAAATTAACTACATCATTATCAATATAACTTGCATTTGGTTTGTAAACAATAGTTAATGAATCGTTAGTTGTCGGTATGAGGCCCTGTGTTTGACTACGATAGATTTTATAGTGCGCTAAATCCGATTCCGTATTGGGATTCCATGACAGTGACACCTGATTTTCTCCATCAATTGCCTGTAAATTTTGTGGTTTTACAGGAGCTATTCCATCATCTTGATGAAAGTAAAATGCCCCAATGTCTGCTCGTGTACCATCCGGATCAAGCGGACTTGAAGGATCGCCGGTATCAATGCAGGGTGAATTCTCTTGTAGTTGATAAGTAAGCGGTTCGTCTCCGGTGAACATTGGATTTGCAATCACATCTTCAGTACCTATTGGAACTTCAAAGACCGGAGAGAATGAATCCCAAAAATCATAATCTGTGCCATTACTCCACAGGTTATTATACGCAATATAAAATGTCCCTCCGCCGTGTCCTCCTATTCCAATGTTATTTTCATATAGAATATTGTTTATAATTTCTCCCCTGCCAGATAATTTCGAGCAACAAATACCATTATCTGTGCTTTTAATGACTGTGTTATTTATAATTGTTACATTCTCACATTCAGTCGCATGTATGCCATTACCTTTGTTGTTTACGACTAAATTACGAGAAATTATGCTTTCGCGACTGCTTGATCTGTAAAAATATATGGCTGCCCAATTACCATAATTCTTTCCGACATAACAATGACTCATTTTTACATTGCTATATTCAGCATGAATACATCCTTTCCATTCAAGCGGATAATACAATATTTCGTGCTGATCAATATATTCAAACGTGCAATATTTCAGCTCATTCAGTTTGCTTGCATCCTTAAAACCTAATCCCCGCCAGTTGTTTTCTTCTGAGTCCTGATCTCTGGTGAATAGAATATTATCATCAGGTCTACCGACTGCTTTCAGCTTACCGTACACAACAAATTTATATTTTCCACGGAATCGAATTTGAACACCAGGCTCTATAATAAGACTATCTCCAACTTGCACCGCAATATCATTTACAACATAATAAGGTGAATTTGCTTTTGTCCAAATGCCACTTACATCACCACTCAGTTCATTGCTAAATGGTTTTGCGCTCACTTCGTTACTGAATTCGCTCTCATTCCCGGAACTATCCA
>WJKD01000773.1 GCA_014729315.1 Promethearchaeota archaeon
CCCAATTTTCGCTATTTCCTACAAAAGAAAGTCTAAAACCCATAAATCTTTCAAATTTAGGAAAGATTGATGTGATGGAGGGGCAAATTATTTGCACGAACCATTTAAGAAAACCTCACGTAGCAGAAAGGATAAAAAATTCGGCCGAAAAACATATTTCCTCCAGATTAGACATAAAAACCGCCATTAAAACTAACTATGTAGATTCTTTAAGCGCGGGAGTCGGGTTATCTTTATGGGCTCATTCAGATTCAGGTTCGATAATTTCGACTGGAACGATATTAGGTGAAAAACAACTTTCGTCTGAAAAAGTTGGAAAAATCGCTGCTAACGAGATTCTCAAGTATGTTCAAAACGAAATTCCTGTTGATAACTATCTTAGTGATCAAATTCTCCCTTTGATGGGTCTTGCGCAATCTTCGTCGAAGATGAAAGTCTTGGAATTAACTAGCCACACTCGTACCAATTTAGAGTTAATGAAGAAATTTACTAATAGGAATTACCGTGTTGAGAAACGGGATAATCATAGTATCGTAGAAATAATTTAACATGACGAATTTAAACAAATAAAAATGGTGGTTTATTCTTTATCCCACCATTCTTGATTCCTTTTTTCTAAACCAGAGCGCTTTTCTCTTTCGTGTTACTATTCCTAACCTATTCTGATATCTTCGTTTCCAGATACTAATCACCATAATCAGGAAAGAGCTTAACACCATGAGATATACCCCTATGCCCATATTCACCTTACCAAAATTTCCAAAAATTGTTGAAGGGTCGTTCATTGGTCCGAAAAATAAGGTTATCATGAATATAATTAGAACCGGATAAATTAATTTTAATAAGCTGGACGATATTGGTTTGGTTAAACTTAAATAAAACGCAATTATCCAAATTATGAAAAATATCGATGTAAGAAAGGGAGAGATGATCCCAAATTGAGACTTCCATGTGAATACATTTTTAAAGACATACAAACTGTTCCAAATCATACCACTTTCTTCAAAAACAATTTGTGGTAAAGTTAACGAGACGAAAAAGGTAAATTCTGAAGCAAATATAAGTGCAAGCTCAATTAACAGTTTTTTCTTTGCTTCAGTTTTATTCACTCCTTCTAACTTATTCTCAATTTTTGCAAATCTTCTTCCGAGCAACCATATTGCTGGAATCGAAATAAGCGCGATTAAAAAAATATAAGCAATTACTGTAAAATTACTTCTTAACTCTCTTGAAGGTAGATTTTCTGATGTAAACCATATTTCTTTGTCACCTTTAATATTAACTATTATGTAATAATCAATTTTTGATGTTATTAAACTAGGATTTATGGTTGCTGACCAAAAATCCTTTCCAGACTTTTTAATATCCATAATATTCCAACAGGAACCGACAATGTCAACGTACTTGTAGCACACTTGAACTGATTTTATCTCGTCATCTGATTCTACTTCAATCTCAATTTTTAAATGCTCTCCGAAAATACTGTTTATTCTTTTTTGATAATTCAGGGTCGTCTTTGGCGGGGAAGATCCTCCATTTATAATGTAATCGATAAAATAGAAAGTTGACTCGTCGAATCCTGGAAATTCGTGATGTCCGTCGGGTATAATTCTTAGGAACGCTTCTTTCTTGTTTTGAACTGCTTCTAAAGTACCACTAATGCTGTGATAATTAAAAAACTCGTCATTAGTTCCGATTATCCACAAAATAGGAGGTAATTGATGCGATCGTAGGTAATAAATGGGATCAAAACGAAGATTTTGATTATCCCAGAAATCATCATCAGCCTCTACTTCTTCTGCGTTTTCACCCCAAAGCCAAAACATTAGTTTTGTTGGATCTTCTAAAGTGGTTTCAAGATCGCCTATAGCTATAAAAGGTATTGCTCCAGCAATTCTATTTCCGCATATACTCGCTAACCACATTGTATTTAACCCTCCATAAGACGAACCAGACACGATTATTTTATTGTTATCGACACAATCGTGACTTTCTAGAAGTCTTAAGCCTTGTATCGCCCCGCAAAGAGTTAAGTAACAATGAGCTTCCTCATTATAATTTCCATCGTAAAAAAAGTTTTCTGGTTTTGGTTCTTCTCCTTCAGACTTCCCATGGCCTGGATGCGAATAACATAAAACTACAAATCCATCTTCTAATAAAGGGTAGGTATATTCTTTGAAACTTTCTGCGTTGTTTCCTAATCCATGCATAAATAAACATCCTGGGTTTTTTTCTCTAATATCTTCAGGAAAGAGTAAATATCCATGTAGAGTTATTGTTGCACGTTCGGACCCAAAATAGTTTAGTGATTGAAATTCGAGCTCTTGGTATGAAAATTCAAATTCTTTTTTGGTTGATGGGTTTTCATATTTGACTTTTTCAATATTGAGCAACTTTACATTTAATTGCGTATTATTGACGCGAACAATTTCCTGATTCCAGAACTTTAAAATATTGAAATTGCTGTCATCGGCATTATTATCGGTATTAGCTTTCGTGGTTGGTACTAAGGTTTCTTTAAAATTTGAACTATTATGGGTGTATTGAAAGACAAATAAAGCGCTGGTACATGCTATCAAAAAAATTAGTAATAATTTGAGTTTTTTTGAGACTAACACGATACAATTGTTCAATTAAATAATTTTCACAGATAATTATATGATTTGTTTTAATAGATTATAATATTTTTCGGAAGAACGATTTGGTTTTATTAGTCTTGTCAAGATTAAAAGAAATTTTTAAATTGGTCTATTATTATATAATCATTATAATTGTTATCTTTACTTTATACAAAAACTATGTCATCTGAAGCGTTTATTCGATGTCCTCGCTGCGGAAACGAGAACTCGCACGATTCCTTCGCTTGTTCGTTCTGTGGAAAAAGACTAAGGATAGAAAAATTAGAAAGTATTGGTTTTTTCAGACGTATTGAAAGCGAGTGGATTAACCCTCTTCCATGGTATATGAAGATTTTTTATTTATTTAAGGATCCTGCTCGTGCATTCTGGGACATTAATCATAAAAGAAGCTCGTCTCCTGGTTATCTAATCCTCTTGATCAATTCATTGTTATGGGGACTCATGGGTTTGGCTTTTTTCTCCCATTATCAAATTTCCGGAGTTGAGGGAAACGATGTCGTACCCGATTACTTGATATTGTTTCCATACGGGATGGGCTTTTTTATCGTATTCTTCATTTTTGGCTTAATTTTCAATTTGGTATTCTTTTTTATATTAACATGGCTTTTCATAAAGGGTGCAAACTATGCAGTTGATTTTTCGGAGAGATTGGAAACTCGATTTGGAGACGTAGAAGAGCGAGACGAAAAATTTAAGGACGCTGAGATGAGTCCCTTCAGTATTTACAAAGGGGGCGTGTTATTACAAAAACAAGAGGCTTTCAAATATAAGATGCTTTTTTGTGCCTTTGCCCCTTTATTGTTAATAAATGTCGTTAAGATCTTAATTGTATTATTTGCATTTCCCACTGTACAAGTGGATATTAGAGACGGCGTCGATCCTGAAATTTTTAACCCAATGTTTAACTCACCCGTTTTTACGGCTTTAGATATAATAGATGGGTTAACTATCGCAATATGGGTTCCCATATTAATGACTTTAGGCATTAGGGAATTAGCAAACTCGTCCACCTATAAGGTATTAATTTCGTCGTTTATTGTGGGGGGTTTAGTTGCGTTCTTATTTTACTTTCTCCGACCGACTATTATCGGGATATAAGATAAGTTTATTACCCCTGAAATCCCATTTTTATTATACTGATATATAACGCCTAAGAGTTCCTATTATCGAGAATTGATCTAGTAAGAAATATGGAAAAAGACCTAAAACCTGAATTAAAATCAGAATTATATTCGCTCGTTAAGACCGTTTTAAAACTATATAAAAAATATGAACAAGGTAAGATTAACGAACAATTTTTCCAAAAAGCGCTAAGAAACGCTGTAGATGGTATTTTAAAGATTAATATGTATTTAAAAGAAAAAGATATTTCTCTCCCTTTCCTCCTTCATAGAATGAATTTTACGGGAAAATACAACAAAGCTATTCGGATTATTAATAAAATTTCTATATTGAATACGCCAGATAAATCGAATGGCATTTTAAAAGAAAATTATTCACATGTGTCAAATAAAATCAAATCCTCCCTTCTTGATTTACCCGGCGTCACCTCAGAAATCACATCAGCATTTATCACATTGATGGATGCATTAAAATTAGATGCATTGCAAAGCGACGATCTAATTTTAAGATTGTTTGATGAGTTAACTTCAAAACTTGAAAGATTTCCGGGATTAAAAGAAATACGAAATAATGTAATCCAAATTAATAACCATGTTCGAGAAAATTCAAATGTTTTACTCACTAATTACGAATATAGAGAAAAAATAGGAGAACATTTGTATCAAATCTTCAACTCCTTTCAAAATAAATTGAACCTCAGTTTTGAAGAATAAGAATAATAAAATTAATATCTTTTCGAATCCTTACCCAAATAACTATAGTTATAGTTAATTAATTTACACGAAGGAGTTAAAATTTAATTATGCCGAGACCAGGTCTACGTTCTAAAAAACAAAAAAGAAAAGAAGTTAGAACACCCGGAAACGAAAATGTCAAACATTATTGGAGGCGAAAGCCGAGTAAAGCAGTTTGTATGATATGTAAGAAACCCTTATCAATTCCACGAGCAAGACCAAGTAAAATGAAAAACATCCCTCTTTCTAAAAGACGAGTTAATAGGCTTGAGAGTGGTCGTTATTGCGCGAACTGCCTTCAGAAATTAATTAAAGAAGCAGTCAGGCAATCATAATATAAATAAGGGCTTCGCTCTGTAATCTACTTTTTCATTTCATTTTACGATCAAAAATCAATTATATATAAATTATTAATCCTAACAAAAATTCTATATCATAAGATGATTATAGCTATCTCGGGTTTACACGGGGTAGGAAAGTCTACCATAGGTAGGATGCTTGCGGACCATTTTAACTTAGAATACTACTCTACCGGTCAAACTTTTCGAGATCTTGCCGAGGAAATGGATATGACGTTAGAGGAATTTACTGATTTTGTTGAGGAGCATCCCGAGATTGATAGAAAATTAGATAAAAAAGTAAAGGAAAAAGCGCAAAATGGTAATATACTCGTTGATAGTCAACTAAGTGGATTTCTTTTGGAAGATCTTGCCGATTACAAAATCTTACTCGCATCAGATTTAGAAACCAGAGTCAGTAGGATGGCAGAGAGAGATGATACTTCTTACAACGAAAAATTAAAAGAAACTTTATCGAGAGAAAAGTCAGAAAGAGACAGATTTAAAGAACTCTACGAGATAGATCTCGGGAATAAGGAAAATGTTCAAGAAGTCTACGATATAATCTTACCAATAGATGATATGACAATTGAAGAAGTTTTCAATAAATTGGTTGCTTTAATTAACTCTTAATAGATAAATCCACGCTCTTTATTGGATAATACTATATAGAACGAGTTTGTTGCTTTCTTGACAATCTATTTTTTAGCAGAAACGAAGATTTTTGAATTTCTTTTGAAATAAGAAATTTAATGCGCGAAAAGATGCTATTTATTTTAAGATGATAGATAAAAGAGAACGCAACGGATGGGATTCGAACCCACGAGTCCAAATGGACACTGGCTTTTTGGTTTTTACAAACCATCTCCAAGCCAGCGCGTTACCGGGCTACGCTACCGTTGCATTATTTTTCTACCTCATTTCACGACAATGGATTCCATGAAGGCATGAATATCTTGATTTTATTTAGTTGTATAATATACATTCCAAATGAGGATAATAAATATAAGAGTCGAATATAATAAAATTTTTTCGAAAATGCTTAATTATCCTTCTTTTGATAATATATCAACTTTTTTCATAGGTTGAATATATTTTTTTAACATTACTGTTATCTATTGTTTATGGACGAATCAGATCTAAATAGATGGAAAATCGATCTCCAAAGCGAGAAGAAAGAAATCAAGCTCTCTATTTTAGAAGATCTGAAACAAAATGCAAAAGATGGTTTTAATCTCTTCCCTATATTAGATAACTTAGAGAAATTGCTTTCAAATAAAGATGTTGAGATATGGAGGTGTGCCGCTGATGCGCTTGTCTATTATTATAGAAATTACATCAGTCTTTACTGCAGAAATTATGGAAATCTTTCAGAAAAGATTATAGAATTGAAAGATAAAGATAAAAAAATCAGAAAATCAGCGGCTTACTTTTTAAGAACCCATACGAGATGTTCTGAAGGCCGAAATTGGAGATATATTGATTCAGATAATATGGATAAGCTGATTAAAGATTTAGAGCGAGAGGATATTAATGTCAGAAAAAAAGCTGTAAAACGATTGAAATCCCTTTCCGAGGAATTTACAGAAATCACTGACGCTGTCCCCGTTTTAAATACTCTCTTACTAGATGATAACGAAGAATTACGACTTTTGAGCGCAGAAACACTAGGACGACACATAGGAAACTACATGTCTACCCTCTCCGTGCGGCCTTGGTTTAGTTTTGAAAAATTTAAAACACTTAAAGTAGACGAGAAGGCTTCATATATCGAAGGATTGGGGAATTCTGCTACCTACGATATGGTTAGCGATAGAGACGAAAGGGATATCTCATTTGCACTTCCTCTGGTGGCAATCTCGCTTAAAGACAAAAATAAAAAAATAAGAAAAGCAGCAATTAGTACTCTTAGTATAGCACAATCAGAGCATGATATATCCTCATATCTACCTTTAATAATTTCTGCTCTTAAGAATCCTAACTATAAGGAAGTTCATAAACAAGCCTCCTTTATTTTAAAGAAACAAATTGCAGAAGGATTTGACATTTCCACACACATGGATTACTTCGTAAATTTACTTGATTCTAATGTCGATCTGGACCTAAAAAAAGAAATGATTTTCATTATTCGCAAAGCAGTGGAAAAAGGATCTGACATGGAAAAATATATCCCTCTTTTAAATCGGCTGCTTACGAGCGATGTTGAAGAAGTAAAGTTTGGGATAGCAGATATACTAGCTCTTCATTATGCTTCTACTAAGAAATGGCACCATCTCATCCAACTTTTAGAACATTCAGATAAAGATGTAAGACAAGAAACAGTCGGTACTTTAGAACAAGTGAAGTCCGAAATCACGCATCTAATTCCCAAAATTAAAAATTTGCTCAAAGACAACGAGAAGGAAATAAGATTTGTGGCTGCGAGAACTCTTCTGGCAAGGATAAATAATATTGAAGCAATTACAGACGCTATTTCTACGATCGCAAAGTTTACCAAAGATCCCGAAAGTAAAATAATGAAAAATGCATTCGGAGTTGCGTCAAAATGGCTTGATAATAGTATTAAATGTAAAACACCAATTCCTAAGTCTAAATGGGATAGAATCGCACCTTTTATCGAAATTTTTGAAAAAAATTTAAAGCATAAAAACAAAGACATAAGAATAAATATATTCCGAAATTTAACCCAGTTTTACAAGCATACAAATCAATGGGACAAATTAAAATCCTTAATGAGAAAAGGGACTTTCAA
>WJKD01000774.1 GCA_014729315.1 Promethearchaeota archaeon
CCATTATATTCAAAAGTATCCTTTATAAGCCTGATTTTATCTGTATTTGACCAAGCTGCAAAGTCTGTAAATAGTTTGTTAATAAAAATACCTAATAGATTTATTAACGACTCTACAAGGGATTGAGGAGCATTGTCTATTTTTTCTTCAATTTTGTGCACAAACTTTCTTAATCGAGCTCTTGTAATTCTATCACTTTCTTTTAATAAATCAATAAATTCAGACAAGCATATTTTATGAAACATTACATAATTAGGATCTTCATCAGAAAATAAACCATAGAAAAATGGCACTCCTTGTGAATTAAATTCATCAATTATTCTATTAATATTATTACCTCTTTGTTTTACTAAAATAGCAATTTTTGAATTAGCATCATTTTCAATCAAATCCAAAGACATGTTTACAATTTTATTCGCTTCCTTTGCCTGATTTTCTAGGTATTCAAATTCAATATTTGCCTCATGTGAAATTACTGGTGATTGTGGTTTCTCGGCATTTTGGCGAATATTAGAATCTAAAAGAAGCATTTGCTCGTTATCTGCAAATCTATAATTTTTATTTAAGACAATTTTCTTTAGTTGGAATTCAGTTTTAGAATTAGTAAGCAAATTTGGTATCGCACCAATAAATCCATAAATTCGTTGAAGAGAATCACCTAATAACATAACATTTGATGTATCGGAAATCAATTCATTTAGCAAATAATAACTCAAAATATTTGTATCTTGATATTCGTCAACCAATATTGATTTAAAATATTTTAAATAAAAACTATGGATATTTACATATTTTCTAAAGATTGCTAATGTCAAAGTTAATATAGAATTGAATGAAATTATTTCCCGTGATATTAGTTCATTAATTACTATACTATTATACTCATCCAAATTATTTTCAATGAATGATTTGTCAATTCTCTTAACAGCATCAGAAAAATCAGATAATTTTTTGGCATCAGTGAAAACAAGGCCACTGACAGATTGTTGGAGATTCTGCTGGTTGCTATCGTCGATTGACTGTAATATATCAATTTTTCTTAAATTTTCGTGAAATAAATATCCATATTTACCTAATACGCTTCTGCAAAAGCCATGATAATTACTGACAAAGATTTTACTATTTGGATCAATTGCTGATTCATTAAGTAATTCCGGTATTTGACTATTGACATCTTTTTTTATCTTATAAGCAGCATTGACACTAAAAGTTAATGCTAATAACCGACTTGGATAAGGTATTTGATTTGTTATTATCATATAAGCAATTTTACTGATTAATGTGTTTGTCTTACCATATCCGGCAGGTGCTTCAACCAGCAATCTGCTATTGGAAGAAAATATAACTTCCAACTGCTTTTCGTCATCTGAGTGTCTTAGTTTGATTTGCTCACGGATTTTATCTATATCAATACTCATTGTTTTGCCATTTCAACAGCTTTATTAATTATTGTTTTATAGACTTCTGGAATATCGTCAATAGATAATTTTTCACCAATTAACTTACCTAATGGTAATGATTTATTAATTGAAAACCAAGTAATATAATATGCTTTTAAATCAATTACATTTGTTGCATCAATATCATTGAGTTTTAATCCATCTGAATAGTCAGTATCTTTAATCTTATATTTTTTGACTGCCCTTTTGTTTAGAGCAACAGCCTCCATAATTCGATTATCACCTGAAGAATCATATTGCATCACAATCTCATTTAGTATTGATTCTCTGCCACTATCAAACAATTTAAAGATTAATTCCTCATCAAAATCACGCTTATTTGTGCAATAAAACGGATGCGAACTGACAACCGTATCATCATCTTTATCTTTCATTCCAAGAGCTGGTATATTGAATTTCTCCATAAGTTTGATTAAAGGATTAATCCCACCTTTCCCACTTGCCTTTATAACACTAATCCCTAACTCATCAAAATCAAAGCCCAATGACATAGCAAATGCATCTAAGCTACCAATTTCAGATTCTCCTTCAACAAATATTACACAACGTGAAAAGAAAGCCTCTTTTATGAATTGAGATTGTAAAAGCAAGTGATTTTCAAGTTGTTCATCTAATAAAATATTTGAACCAGACATTGCTTCAATTGTATTTGTATTGAAAAATAACCTGCAAATCTGAGAATAGTCATCAAGGAGAATATTGGGGGAATGTGTGGCAATAATAATTTGTCCGATAAATCCATCTATTCCAAATAGCTCTTTTATTAACTCTTGAAATTCTTTGATTTTGTTTAATACTATATTGTTTAAATACTTAATAATAGAACGCTGCATGTATGGATGTAGATGTATTTCTGGTTCATCCAAACCGAGAACTAAGGATAAATATTTTTTGTTATTTGATTCAAATAATGTTATTCCCCTTTTGCGATTAACCAAATACTCAATTTTCTCTAAAATTGTCAAAATTATTAAAATAGAAAATTGGACTCCATATCCTGATCGAGCTAAATCATTCCCATTTTCCTCTGTCATACCAATTAATTTTGGTAGTATGTTATCAATTTTATCATCAAAAGATGCATGAATATTATAGTCTTCAAATGGCTTGATTTTCTTAATTTTTGAATTAATATATTTAATAGTATCATCAATTTTCCTCGAATTTAATATTTCCTTTTCCATAAGTTCGTGTTCTGATAAGTATTTTGAAATAACGTGTGATAAAAACTTTCCAACTCTAGATTTTTTATCAAATCCTATCTCTTTAATGGGATTCCTATTAGAATCATAATGCACATAATTAATTCCCCTTACGATGGATGGTTGAATAGAAGTATTTGTTTCTTTATGAATAAATTTAATATTGTCGTCAATACTCTCTTGTTTTCCGATAATAGTGATGGTATGGTAATCATCTATTTCAAATAAATCTTCAAAGTGTCCTACTTCAGTATCAGATAATATAAATGTAAATTCAATTTCTATTGGCTTAGAATAATCGGTAAAATCACTTTCGTTAAATGATCGATTGGTAAACAATATGTTTAATAATATAAGAAGATTTGATTTTCCTAAATTATTTTCACCAACAATGAAATTACATTGAGAATTGAAATGAAGCTCGATGCCATTAAGATTCCTATAATTTGATATTTTAATATTTTGGATTTGCATCTGTGATTAGTCCATTTTTAAATTGTAAACATATCCAATGTTTGAACTTTTTAAATTTTCCATTAATGTTTATTATCAAAATACATGCCAGAAAAAGCATATATAACATTTTAAATTGTTTCCTGTTTTATATAGGTTAACTTACTAATTTTATTAATGTCATCCTACTATGTCATTGTGTCCAGCCATAACATCATTTAATTTAACTATAGGCATCATGTTCATATCTGTTCATCTTTCGTAATATGAATTACTATCTGGTAAATTTTGGTGCAATCATATTATCCGCACGAACCGCACGCTCCCTCCATTACCCCTAAAAACCACTTCCATCTTTCTCTAAAATATGAACATCAAAACATTCGACGATTTCGACGACTTCTTTGCTGAGGAGGAGCGCGCAACAAAGAAAGCCGACGAAAATACCGGCG
>WJKD01000775.1 GCA_014729315.1 Promethearchaeota archaeon
TACTTTAAAAAAGAAGCCATTGCTTTTGCATGGGAATTCCTGGTAGAACGATTGGGTATTTCGGCAGACCGCCTTTATGCGACGGTTTTTGAAGGCGATGAGAGCGATGGAATAGAAAAGGATACTGAAGCTCTTATCTCAAAGGATGTTGTTAATGAGTTCGACATTCATATCGGAGATAAGATTTACATTAGGAGCATATCTTCCCAAGAATCGTATCATGTCAGGATCGTAGGTGTGGTCAACGACCTTACTTCAGGAACGCTATTTTTATCAATCGACAGAGCGCAAGAAGTACTTAATGTGTCGAATTCTGTGAACACAGTTTATTTTGAAGCAGACGACGATGTAGACGATGTGGTCGAGGATGTCCAAGATTCAGCTTTATTTAAAATGGTGATAAAAATGGACTCGCTTAAGAAGGAATTTGAATATTTGATTCAATTTATTAGCTCGTTCATGTTGATCTTTGGATTTATCCTTACCGTTTTCGGGCTGCTATTGTTGATTATTATTATGAAGTCAAACATGGATTATAGGATGGACGACTATAGTAATATGAAGGCTGTGGGTTTACTTGATAAAGAAATCCAGAAAACGCTTTTCTTCGAGCTTCTGTTCTATTTCGCGTTTGCAATCATGGTTGGAATAATTCTTGGAAATATCTTAATTGCGCTAATAATCGATTTTTACTCGTCTTTCCTTCCTGGACTCTATCAACACACATTTCTTCTCAGTTATTTCTATTATTCATTTTTCTTAATCGGTGTAATGCTTGTAAGCTATTATTATAACATTCGAAAGATTAAAAACATGAATCTTGCTGAGATGATGCGTCTCAAGGCTTTCGGGTAATAAGATTTTAAACTCATATATCTTTTTTTGTCTTTCTATTCCTTCTTTTCTATACTGGAATAATTTATATTTATACTGAAATTATAAGTTAAATCTTTTAATAAAAGGATTAATTAAAAATTATAATATTTCGAAAGGTTAAATCAATTTTTTCCGTGAATTTTAATGAAAATAAATGGTATTAACGAGGAAACTTGTATCAAATGCGCTTCCTGCGTTGAAGATTGTCCTAGTCATCTTTTTCACTCCCTCCCTACGAAGATCGGTGATAAAAAGAAAGTAATATTTGAGGATCCGTATGGAGAATGCATTGTTTGTGGTCATTGCATTGCGGTTTGTCCCACCGAAGCTATATTATTCGAAGGAGCTGAAGAACCCAAGGAATTTGAAGGAGTTAAAGATCCATCTTCTATAGTTAGTTATGATAGCATGATTAAAGTTTTAAGGAGCAATCGGTCAATAAGGCAATATAAATCAGACAGCGTTCCTAAAAAAGAGATTCAAGCGGTTTTGGACGCAATAAGATACGCTCCAAGTGCCAGAAACGCTCGTTCGTGGAAGTATTTGATCTTAACAGATAAAGACAAAATAGACGATCTAAAGAATCGTACTATAAAGTTATTAAGTCTGCTCAGAAAAATGCTAAAGATAGGAAAATATATCAAGTTCCTATTACCAAAAGATCTTAAGGAGCAGGTAAAGGATCCCGCGACTAAACAAGGACTTGATAAACTACTTGATAAATCAGAGCAAGGAGAGGATTTAATCTTCTATAATGCCCCAATGGTCGTAATCTTATATGCTCCCTCAGATTTAAGCGACTTTTTAAGCGGCAACGATGCGGGAATTGCCTTTACTTACGGTATGATGGCAGCACAAGCTCGTGGATTAGGAACTTGTTGGATTGGGTTTGCCCAGGCAGCATTAAATCGGTCCAAAAAGAATAAAAAGGCATTTGATATTCCAAAAGATATGAATATTACGGGGGTAATGACTCTCGGCTATCCAGATGTAAAATATCATCGATTACCCCCGAGAAATCCGTTAAATGTCAGATGGAACTAACATCATTTATTTAGAATTAATTTCTTTTTTCCAATCTTATTTAAAACTTCTTCTATATTAAGTAATTCTCCGTCCTTGTTAATTTTAGCCCCATATTCTCTGACAATTTTCTTAGCTAATGGTGTATCATTGATAAATAAGCACAGATCTTTTGCGTTTTTTAGGGAGTCTATTTTATTTAAGTGGCTCCTGTTCAGCCCCAAAAGTTCCAAATTGGGAAAATAATTCAATTTGGGTATTTTTGTGAGAAGGCTATCGTGGAGATGAAGATGCCTTAAATTTTGTAGATTTTTTATATTGGTTATATCGGTGTAATAATTTCCAGATAATATGAGGATTTCGAGCTTAATCAAATTATCCAACCCTTTTATTTTATCAATACAATTATAACATAAATTAATAAATTCCAAATTTTTAAGGTTTTCAAATCCTTTTATCTTATTTATTACGTTGGAGTGTAAATCTAAGCTCTTTAATTTTCGAAGATTTTCAAGCCCCTCAATATTACGAATTAAATTGTGTGATAAATCTAATTCTTCAAGATCTTGAAATTGGTCAACCCAGTCCATAGTAGGGATAATGTTTTCAGAAAGGTCTAACCTTTTTAGCTTTTTTATCGAAAATAATCCTTTAATCTCGGAAATGGATCGAATTCCCATTCGAATTAATTCTAAGCGACCATTCTCGACCTTGAAACGCTTATTCTTGAACCTAACGAGAGGGTTATTCCTAGAATTGGACATTTTTCGATTAACCTATAAATTATTTCGCACGCTAATAAGTGTTTCCTTCCTTTTAATTAAAGGCGAATTTTTATGCACTATTTAAAAAACCATTTCTTACTAATTTATTTTTAAATTTCGCATTATTATGTCAAATGATGAAAAAAATACAATTTACTCCCACAATAGTCTTCACATCTGGATTGATCTTAATTGGCGTCGGGATTATTGGAATTTTTTTAATATTTTTCTTCTTAATACTAACTCAATTATATCTATTTTTAATTTGGATGTTCCCTTTTGTCTCGATTATACCAATTGGTATTTTACTGGTGTTAGAATATCTTAATAAATCAGAAATTACGTGGAAAAAAGTAACTTATATCCTTTTAATCGGTCTTGCGGGTTTGATAACAAGTATAGGAATTGAATTCTTGGTAAAATTTATTATAGAATTTTGATCAAAGTATTTTTAATCTATGATCCTTTAATGCTAAAAATTATTTTCTGGGATGATAATGAATAAAAAGAAAATTATTGCCTTAATTTTTGGAGTTTTTTTTATAGGTCTTGGGACGTACGGTTTTTATTTCTTATATCGTCAAAACAAACCAGAGATAATAAAAGATTTTCCCAATCCTTTTAAGTTTAATAACGGGACAAAAGTAGAAACTAAAGAAGAATGGGATCTGCGAAGAGAGGAAATAAAAGAAACCCTTCTTTCTAAAGAATATGGACATATGCCAGGAAGACCCGACGCATTAAGGGCGGAGGTTGAGGATTCTGATAAATTTAACGATGGAAGCATCTTAAATATAGTTAAATTAACGATTATTCCTTCCAATGTTACCCCCGATACAAATATCGAATTTACGGTATGGGTATATATTCCCGACGAAGAAGGGCCATTACCGGCAATAGTGAAAGTCTCGCCCGATGGCACAGGCACTCAAGATAAGATAAGTGATAAAGTTCTTGAGAGAGGCTATATTTTTGCTTGCTTTGAACATACTGAATTAGATCCAGATACGAGAGGATACGACATTGAAGGACCGTGCCAAAAATTATATCCTGATTACGATTGGGGGAGTCTAGCAGTGTGGGCGTGGGGAGCGATGAGAGTTGCTGATTACTTACTGGGGGAATCTTGGGTTTACGCACCCGACGGTATTCCGCACATAGATGCTGAAGCATTAATCGTGACTGGACATTCAAGACGGGGTAAGACAGCACTATTAGCTGGTGCGATAGACGAGCGATTTAAAATGGTCGTGCCGAATGGTAGCGGCTGTGGTGGAGCTGGAAGTTTTCTTGTTCAAGGCTATCTATGCGAAA
>WJKD01000776.1 GCA_014729315.1 Promethearchaeota archaeon
GTTTTAATGGATCTTCTTTTGCTATTACGAAAACAACTAAAGAGATGAGTAAACTCTACGATAAATTTCAATCCTTGTTTTAATGGATCTTCTTTTGCTATCCTATTCAAATGAAATTTAAAATAGGACTACATTCTTAATAAAGGCATTTTCCTATTTAAAATTAAATCTAATTTCGAGCATTATACTATTTTTCATATATTTATAATTAAGACTCGAGAAAATATGCATCCATAAAAACTTTCAAAAAGGGTTTTTCTCCCCCTAGGTAAGCGCACGCCTCATAATAACGGAATATATGAACGATTTTGCAAATTCTGATCTATTGGATTTTTTGGACGAATTGGCAGAGATTTCGATTTTCCATAGGATCAACTAATCTTCTTTTCGATGAAACGCTATTAAACGTCATCCTAATGAGATTTAGAATTAAGGTATGCAGACTCAATTCACAACTACCGACCGATCCTCGAAATTATATAAATAGTTTAAATAGAATTATGATAACAAAATAATTATTCAAAAATTTGCGAAGTTGAGTAAATTCATGGTTCTGAAGAATGAGAGAAATACTTTCTTGGTTAAGTTTGCTTAGTTATAATATCGGAAAAAACGACATATACCTTACAATGAATTTCTTGGTTATAGTTTATTAATTAGAGGGAGGAGATCTCTATTGAGTTTGTAATAGAAGTTGGTGATTTCATAACCTTGATTATTAATTACTAGCCCGATAAACTTTTCTAACCATTTTTTTAAGGTACTTATTAAGCACTCGATATCATCTCCAAAAAGCCTGTTAATCTCTTCTTTCGAGACGGGTTTAAATCCGTGGGCGATGATAGATTTATTCCGCAGATCTCCTAAACATTCCGTGCCAATTTGGGTTTTATATCGATTTTGCCGTTTTTCAGGGGAAAGGTCGTGATAGCAATACTTATTAATCCTATCAAAAAGAGTTAATACATTTCCTATTTGCCAAATATAATTGCCGTTGGCTTTCATCTGCTCTACCTTAGTAAATGCAATGTAAAACATTAATACGCGATTAAGCTCAGATCGCTCGAGCTCTAAATCTTCTCCTTTAAATTCGATATTGCTGAGCTTTTCGATGAGCTCTGGCTCTTCGGACTTGATATGTTCTAGAAATTGAGGATGATTCTTTTTATTATTCAATTCCCAACTATGATCCTCTTTAAAGAGATAGGCTAAAATCTCGACGAGTAATGCTTCTTCAATTCTGAACAAGAGGGCAATCACCATAAGATAGTTCTGAGTCTTATAGTTCATTTCAATATTATAAAACAATTCCTCGATGAGGTTTACAGGATCCTTAAAGTCTGGTAAATCAAAATAGTGGTAATGAGGGATTTGAGATCTCGATATCTCATTTATAAATCGGTCGTAGGCGTTCTGCGCCTCTTCAAAATCGAAATTTTTCCGATGATGGGCATATTCTAATAAATGGACTACTTTCTGTTTTCTGGGGATAGAATATTCATCGAGAATCTGAATAATTGATTGGTATTGGAAGATGTTCAGAAGCTCTCGGCTCGCTTTTTGGATAAAAATCTTGTTTATGGTCGCTTCGTGATCGACGGGAATTAATTCACCCTGGTCCACACTGTAAAATTCGACTTTTTTAGGATAAAGAGATGAGAGAATCACATAGAGGGCATTATTCATTTGCGGCGTACCACCGGATAATGAAGCGAGAATCTCTTTTTCTTGCTCGAAGAGGTTCCTTTGCTGGGTAAATGTTTCGCTGTAAAATGTATAGAGAATTTGATAATTGGTGGGATCGTTTGCATAATCGATCACGTTGACCTCTATTCCGTACGTCTCCTCAATCCATTTCTCTAAAATGTGACCGAAATGTTTAGTATCGCCTTTTCGATACCTCTGATCCTCTTGATTCGTAACAAATAAATAGACTTTTGTTAAGTCTTCTGTAATATGGGGTTTGAAATATGGTGATAAAATGGGGAATGAAAGCTTTTCTTTTACTTTAGAATATACTTCTAAAAGGTCCTTACTTCTCTTTCGAAGGGTATGCTTTTCTATTTCTTTGCCCCCAAATTGTACATCCCGATTGCCAACATTCGCAATTAGTATCATAATTTTCTGCCCTTGAGGTTGAGTTATTATAAGATGAAGTGCAATTTAAAGTTTTAGCATTATTAACCGCTTAATGGATAATAAGTTTTGAGAGGTCTTTTATCCTTATTTAGTGGATACTCCTTTGCTATCCTATTCAAATCAAATTTAAAATAGGCCTATATGGGTAATAAAGATATTTTCCTATTTAAAATTGAATTTAATATTATCCATATTGAATATTTTTGAAGAAGTCGTAAAGAGAATGAACTACTTTTGTTTCGGGACAACAATCTAATTACACATAAAGCTATTGCATAAAAATTCCTAAATATCATATTTCTCTATCGGTTCATATCTTTCAAAGAGTTTCTCAATTCCCTTATTTAGAGTTTCAATAATGTCTCCA
>WJKD01000777.1 GCA_014729315.1 Promethearchaeota archaeon
GCAAAGAACGACTTGTAGTTTCCATCCAACTTCTTGAGAGTCATCTGAAGCACTTTCGAGTATACCCATTTGTATTCGGGATACTTCTGCTTTAGCTTCGGCAACTTGTTTTGCTGGTCGGTATACGAGATATATTTCCGTTGCTTCTTCGGTTTCCTCTTGTTCTTTTCTAATCTTGGATTCGTTCGTGCAAGGCAAAGTTATAGAGCAGACGACACTTTTCCGATAAACTCCATAACGCGTCTTCTTGCGATTGAGTCGGATAAATGCGAACTCTATGTGTCAAAAGCATCTTCGATAACCTTACTAGACATAAGGGATTGATCGATATTTAAGGTTCCTACGTTAATCGTTTAGTAATTTCTCATAAATAAGAAGGAATCTTATTAATATGTAAGATCGCCTCAATTCTTCTCATCCCTAAAGGGAGGAGACTTCTTGAGCCAAAATGTTAAAGAAAGTCAGATAATTTTTGCTGAGCAGTGAATTTCTTATATGATAAATTGTAGTTCTTTTTTATCTCGTTCACAGTTTCTGGGGCAAAACCGCTGAAGTGATTGTTTACGATAATAAATATTCTATACTTTTTGGGTTTTTTTTTGATGATTTTAATATGTCCTTCCAAATCTGCCATTGATTCTTCTTGTTTTCGTTGGACTGCCTTAAATGTGTCGAGTTTTCTATCGCCGATTAAACGAATGTAATAAGTTGATTGGTTATCATAGAAAAATGGTTCTAAATATTCTAGGTAGGAGGTGCTTAGTATATATTTTTTTCCATCAATAAATTTAGAAATGATATCTTCGTTAAACCATGAGTTGTCTCGCAATTCAATAAAATAGGCGTAATGTTCGGGAAGAATATCGAGAAGATACTGAAGGCGAGTAAGATGGTCGGAAGAATATTTAAACCACGGAGGAAATTGTAATAAAAATCCTATAATTTTTGATTTCAATGGCAATAACCTGTCAAAAAATTGATTAATTCTTTCCATAAGATCCTCGCTTTTTATTTCGTGCGTGATTTTTTGCCAGACTTTTACGATAAATCTAAAACTCTCGGGAGTTTTCCTATGCCATCCTTCCACCATTTCAATCCAAGGTAAATTATAGAAGGTCGAATTTACTTCCGTGATTCCAAAAAATTTAGAATAATATTCTAAATGCTCAGCATTATTCATCTTTCGAGGATAAAAGGGACCTTTCCAGTCTTTATATTCCCAACCAGCACATCCAATCTGAAGTTCGATCATTTTTCCCACGCGGAAATAAAATGTTCCTTTCTGCTAGAAAAAAATAAAATAGTCTATTTATTTCTCTTCCTTTCAGATTCGTAAAATTAAAGAATAAATCTTTATAACGGATAATTTTATTTCCTTAGATATTCAAAAATTATATAAAGATAGAAATTTGATTAAAATTGTATTTTAGGCTTTTCTACTCGTTTGATGCCTTGCTGGTCCAATATTACCCGAAATTTTTTGAAATACTCCTCGACCTTTTCTTTCTTGTGAAAGGATGTCAACCGAAGAACGATGTTTAAGTGATATACTCTTGAAATAGGAAGGACATCCATATTTTTGGTTTCTTTATTCCAATCAACCTTATAATCAACGGGATCGTCAGCATATCGCAAGAATTCTTTGATGTTGAAGCGAATTATATTGGAAAGGTCCTTTTTTCGAGTATGGGTTTCTTCTATTTTTTGATTAAGCAATATTATTTTTTGTTTGTAATTTAAGACCACTTCTGGTTTACCAGATTCTTCAATAGAACTGATATTACTGGACCTTCTTATCTTAAGTATTTCTGAAGGGACTTTTTCCCATTCAAGAAAGTTGACTATTTCTTTTCCGATACCCATCTGCTCTTGGTAAAATTCGTCTATTATGTCAACTCTTTGATCAGGAAACAGTAATCCAACAGCTTTTTCGGAGTAATTTTTGATGATATCTTTTATTCTATCTTTTAGCATGTAAATCACTATAGCTCCAATCAGAAAAGGCACAGAATTTACACCAAAGTTAGATAAAAGCAGAAAGGAAAAAAAAAGAGACAAAAACATCGCTAAACCCGCGGCGATAGAATATAGGATTTGCAAAGAGGGTGATTTTGGATCCTTTTTCTTTTGGTCCAGATACAATACGCCTTGAACGAATTTCTTATGAATACCTTCGTGATACGAGAATCTTTCGTTGTTAGTATTCCTCTCGACAACGACATTACTGTTGAGAGTTTCTCTATGCTTTTTTTCGTATTCAACAATTTGAATTAACCGATTTTGTAGTTTAGAGTTCAAAACTTTTCCGCATTTAGCAAAAAGCTGAGAAAACCAATCTTCAATTTGTAAACTCATATATTCGTCAGCGTAAGTTAAGGTTTCTCGTAATTTAGTTGGAGTTCGAACAGTTAAAAATCTCTCTCTTAATTGCTGCATTTTTTCTTGGAACTGCTTAACTGTTGAGAGAAGATTCTTTATTATCTTTTCTAAATTATACTGATTTTTTATCGTAGAATAATTAGTTATGATGTAGGAAGTTTGATCTCTCAAAGTTGCCTTTACGATACAAGCTAATAGCCTAGTCTCCCGCTCAATCCGGGTGGTAACCTTTTCTGATATATCGCCGTACTCAATACTGTTTAAATGCTCTTCAATTATATTTAAGGGGGAAAGATCGTTATTTTCATCTAATAGACCTTTGATGGATATTTGAGGGGTCTTAAACCTTATGCGGTTGTTCAAGTCAAGGAAAAATTGTTTTTTCGTATAGCTATTCTTATTAATTTGGAGAGGAGTAGGAATGAAAAAAAACATCTCTAAAAGATAGGAAGTCTTCGTAGACGAAGTTTTTTTGAATTTATAATCAAGCTTAGTCTCAAAATTATATAGATCGTGGCGTTCCAACTTAGATTCTTTTGAATTGTAATCCGACAAATCAGAAATGCTTTCAGAGAAAATCACAATTATTTTACACCATCTATATATAGTCTATAGAAAATATACTTCTATATATGTCTATTAAAGTTTAAAAGTTTAAGTTTTATAAAAAAGCTTTTATAGGTGTCTTTTCACCGAAGGATCCAGTCTCATATCTGATTATTTTTTTACTCTTTACAGAAGGAAGCTTTTATATCTTTAATGATAAAGTTATTAACCATCAAAAGAAAATTTATATTAAATTATTTGCGAAATAACTAATTAATTAACTTATATCCGGCTTATTTAGTAACTCGAGAAAGAGATGTCTAAAATTTGAAAAAGATTATAATAATTGGAGGGGGGTTCGGAGGATTAAATGCAGCCCGCAAGCTTGAAAGATGGTATAAGGTTGTTTTGATCGATCCTTTAAAGTCTTTAGTCTATAATCCTTTATTGCATGAAGTAGCTTTAGGGGAGATTCCAAGAGAAGCAGTAAAAGCTCCTTTTACAAGGATTCTTAAAAGATCAACGGTTTTGAATTTAGCAGTGAAACGAGTAGAATTTCAGAAAAAGCGGGTTTTTCTCGAGAATAAGAAAGCATTGCCGTACGATTATCTGATAATTTCTACAGGCTGTAAAGCTTTTAAACCGATTGAAGGATCGCAGAATTATCCTTCGTTGAAAAACTTAGACGATGCTTTGAAGATTAGAACCATACTAAGAGAAGCCATTAAAAAGTCATCAGTTAAGATTGCGATTGTGGGCGAAGGATTAACCGGAATAGAACTTACCGGAGAAATGATTAAATTAAAGGAAATACACAGAAATAAAAAAATAACCGTTGATCAATTTCTCTATAAGAGAGGCTACTTCCCGAATAGACCAAACTATAATCAAATATTTATCAATAAAATGAAAGATCTAGGAGTTAGATTACATCAAGCAGAGCCAGTATTATCTATAAAGGATAAAAAAATAACAACAGAAACAAAAGTTTACGAATTTGACTTCATATTTGTTTGTACCGGGATAAAACCAGTCGTAATTGAAACAGATTTAGAACGAGAAAGTGGTTATTTTGAGGTTGACGAATTCTTACAAATTCGAAACGTTAAAGATGCGTTCGCAATAGGAGATATTTCCAAATACAATTATTTGGGGAAAGATAAACTTCAATTAGCTCAATTAGCAAAGCGCGAAGGATTGCACATGGCCAAAAACTTAAAACGAAAACAAAAAGGAAAAAAAGTTCAAAAATTTAAGCCGAAGATTTACATAAGACTAATTTCGGTTGGAAAAAATTTTGGCGTAGGACTCTTGTTCGAAAGATATGTTGTTAAAGGATTTCTTCCATGGTTAGTAAAAAGAACATACTATTTTTACGAGATGTTTACGCTAAGAAGGGACTTTAACTTAATTAAACATTATTTTTTATCTATATTAAAAAATAACAGATTTTTAAAAGTTAATTCGAGGAAAATCTGACTTATGGTTAAATTAGTATGGAATAAACCAGAAAAGATAAGCAGCAAATCAAATCGAGAAGATTTGAACTTTGAGTTAATTGAAAGAACAGAGAATTCCAAAATTAACCGAAAGGAAGGGTTAAATCGTTCAAGTCAGTGGGCGAATAAATTGTTTTGGAGCGATAACATTGATGTTTTGAACTGGTGCTTAAAAAATTTAAAAAAAAAAATAGATTTAGTATATATCGATCCACCTTTTTTCTCAGGCACCAATTACGAAATTGAAATTTCACATGAAGACGAAAATTTCGATTCTATCGCATATCGAGATAGATGGGGGAATAATCTTGATTCTTATCTTCACATGCTATTTGCGCGTTTAAAATTAATTAAAAAAGTACTTTCCGAGAAGGGATTGATTTTTTTCCATTGCGATTGGCACGCAAGCCATTACATACGCGTTCTCTTAGACAATATCTTTGGAAGGAATAATTTTGTAAACAATATAGTTTGGTATTATTATAACAAATATTCCGCTGGAAAAAGCAACTTACCTCGCGCTCACGACGATATATTTATATATTCTAAGTCAAAAAACTATACCTTCAACGAGATTCGGATTCCTCGCGACAAACCAAGAAAACAACTCAAACGAGTTATGGTAAACGGAGTATTAAAGAATGCGAAAGATGAAAATGGTAATGTTATTTATCGCATCGTAAATGACAAAAAGCTTGATGATGTATGGAGGATTCCTTGCATGCAACCCGCTTCAAAGCAATGGACTGGGTTTCCCACTCAAAAACATCATAAATTGTTAGAGCGGATTTTAGAATTAGGAAGCATCGAAGGGGATTTAATCGCGGACTTTTTCTGTGGTTCGGGGACTTCTGCTTATATGGCCGAAAAGATGGGAAGACGATGGATCGTTTCCGACATTTCTAAATATTCTATTTATTTGACCCGTCAACGCTTATTAGCTTTAAAAGAGAAGCAGAGAGAGTCAGCTCTTAATTCTTATCCATTCGAAATTTTAACGCATATGAACGAAGATAAACAGCAAGTTATGGATTCAGGATTTTTTGCGAAGGAATTAACGATTAAAAGAAAAAAATAGGGCAAATTTGAATCTTAAATCTCAAAATGTATCAGAAAGAAAACAATTTTGACGTAACAGAAAACGCATACGATTCGATTAGAAAACATTTAAAATTTGTATTTAAAAACATACCTCATAAAGCTTTTTTTCTTGGATGGGACGGATTTATCGATACCATTTACACCCTGGTTCAATCTCGATCCAGCATTGAGAAATGGGATAAAATGGATTCCATGGAGGATTTTGGAAACCTAATTCTCAAAGTTGCCGGGAGTTCCGCGGGGATAGAATGCGTACCGAAAAAGAAAACTATTGGGGGATTCACTTCGAATGTCTCTAATCCATTGAGCAATTTAGGAGCAAATATAACTTTAATTTCGTCTTGGGGCTATCCAAAAATAGATGCTTTATTTTGGGAATTGTCAAATAAACCGAATGTACATTGTTTTTCTTTTAATAACCCCGCCTCCACTAGTTGCTACGAATTTATAGATGGCAAAATAATGATAACGAATTTTAAAAATATTCATAAGATTGATTGGAAATTAATGAAAAGTAGAATCGGATTAGAACCCATCTTGAAAAGTATAGAACGCTCTGACGCATTAGGTTTAGCATATTGGTCTTCCATTCTGAATTTTAACGAACTTATGTTTAAATTAGTAGAGGAGATCTTTCCATCAATTAAAAACTTAAATAATAAAATCTTGTTTTTTGATTTAGCAGATATTAAAAGAAGAAAGAACAAAGACATAAAATCGTTCTTAGAATTGCTCAAAGATTGGAATGAACTGGTTCCGATAGTTCTGAGTTTAAACGATCAGGAAACAATCGACGTATCCAAAGCGATCGGATTGAAAGAGAACATTGATCATAATAAAAAGAATTACAATGAACTTCATAAAATTGGTAAGAATATTAACGAAAAACTACGCATATCTAATTTAATAGTACATACTCCCCATTTTGCTACAATCACTACCCGAGATGATCATTTTTGGGTAGCGCAAGCATTTACATCTCATCCTTCATATACTACGGGAGGTGGAGATTATTTTAATGCGGGTCTGATGGCGGGATTAGTGTGTGAATTAACTCCTGCCGAATCTCTCATTATTGGAAACGCATTAACTGCGTTTTTTGTAAGATCAGGTTTGTCTCCAAATTTAGAAAAGTTAAGAATTTTCCTTTTCAATTACCGAAAATATTTGGATAAAGACATTCCTTCTATTTTAGATTAATTTATCAAACACAATTGACCATAAAAAAGAAGTTTCTAAACGTTAAGAACTTCTTATTTTTGCCTTCTTATCAGCGTGTAGTTCTTTTATACTAGTCCGAATCTCCTCGTATCTTTCTCTATTTATAGGAAAAAAGATTACTGAAATTATACCTAACATAAGAAAGATTGTAGGAAATAAGAACATCAATAATCTTAGACCAAAAATAGTTTCGGTGGTCGCTCGTCTCGGGTTAAACACTGCCCATCCCACACTATTGAAGACTAAACTAATGGAAATAAAAATTGCGATTGTTGTGAACCTGATTGATAATGCTAACATACTATAATAATTAGCTTCCCTTCGTAGACCAGTTTTTAACTCATCTTCGTCTATGATTGCCCCCATTAACGGATCTCCCGTATATAATAATCCCGCGATACCCAATCCAGCTAATGTAAAAGCGATCATTGCACCAATGATCTCGGTTATAAACATAAAAGGTAATAAAGTTAGGATTAATGAAGTAAGAGCAAGAATCACTCCACTTTTCACGCCTAGTCTAGTGACTATAATCCTCCATAAAAACATAAAAACGACCGCAGATAAAAACGTCATAGCTAGTAAGATGCTAATTGTAGTGGAATCCTTGATGTTTAATACAAAACTGCAATACAAAGGTGCGATGGTCGGTAATAATCCTATTGTAAACCAGACCGCGAAGCTAGCGATTATAAAGGTTAAAAATGATTTATTCGTGAAAGTAATTTTCAAAGACTTAAAAAACGGTGGAGCTAAATCCGAATCCAATGAGTATTCTGGTCTCTCCTTTAATCCAAATTTTATAAAAAATCCCGCAAATATCGCTGCTAAAATCGCCATAAATATCCCGGCGTATATATAATTAACGGCATAATCGGGATTGTCGTATTGCGGTATAAAAAAGCTTGGAGCAATCATCGCAAAAATCAAACCGATAATGTTAAAGATTTGAAGAATGTTGTTAGCTTTGGCTCTATCTTCTAAATCGACGAATATTTCAGGAAAGAGCGAGGTTTGATTCATGGAGTAACTCGTGTAAAATGTGTCAAATAGAAAGATCATAACTACGAAATAGATAAAAATCGACATTTGACTTGACTGCAATGGAGGGGTCCACAAGAAAATCAATATAAAACATAATGGAACGATACCTCCTATGATATAGGGTTTTCTTCGACCCCACTTCGTTTTTGTTCGATCAGATAGAACCCCGAGAAAAGGATCATTTATAGCATTCCATATAGACCATAAAACGAAGCCTAATGTAATGAGATTAATATTCAACCCTACCACTGCGTAATAAAAAGTGAAAATAAGGAAAGTAAAAGTTTGATAGGAGATCGTATCAGCAATAGTTGCAGAACTATAGCATACCGCTAATTTTGTAGAATATTGAATGTCTTCTGATGATTCCTTTTTCTCCATGATTAGAAGATAGTCCTATATTATTGTTCGTATATTAATTCTAAGAATATATAAAGCTTATTGTTGTTAATGCGCAGAAATATTTATTTGATGGATGCCGTCTTGCTTTATATAAAGAGATAATGTTTGTTCAGTCCGCTGCATCTTAAGTTCTCCTTCTGAAATTTCAACATCATAACCTTCTGGATATTGGTATTTTGGTACATATATGACAGTAGGTGCTTCAATTGTTGAGTCCCCGTCAAATTCAAAAAGAAAATCTTTAGACTCTAGGTCAAACTCCATTTTATATGGAATTCCCGCACAGTATAAGAAGTGAGGCCGACAAAATCCCTTAATCGCTCTTCCTCCACTATTTATATTGTTAGGATCGTCTTGTTGATCCTTGCTAAAGATGGACAAGTCCTCTAAATTCCACAAATCTCCCCATTCATTCGTATTGTCTGAAGTATAATTCCATTGAGTTGCATGAAGTAGATTCGCATCTAAGGCGTTATAATACATATTTAAGGCACGCATACTTTTTTTAAATGCTCTCTGCCCTTTTTTAGGATAGTTTTTGTAAGCTTTCTTATTATTAAGATCGCAATGGATTCCAAATTCTCCAATCAGAGTGGGGATGCCTCCCGCAATCTGTTCTGAGGTGCTCTTAATCTTCGCCAATTGTCGATTAAACATTTTTTGGACATTTTTTTTTCCGAAAATAATTTTCTCGGTCATAACATCATAATTAGCTCTAATCATTGCTCGCTTGGTGATGAGAGAACCAATATCATACCAATGAGGCGCGTGTATAAATGGAATTTCGTTAGCGGGCATTGCAAAATTGGCTTTTTTCCCCATCATCACATTAAGCTCAGGACCCTCAAAAAAAAAGATAGCGTTAGGGATGATATTTTTGATTCTTGTTGAAAACTTCATAATAAAAGGAGTCAGATAATCTTTGTAGAAGTCCACTTTTTTTCCATTCACCGTCGTAAAATGATCGTTGTTAAGAATTATAGGATTTTCATGTTCATCTAATCCCCATATGTCTTCACTTTTCCAGATTTCTTTTGCTCCTTCCAGCCAGCACGAAATACCTTGGGGATTCAAAGTATCTTGCCTTGTTTCTTTAATTGAAGTTCCCTTTAGTTTTCTATACGGAACAGTAACAGGATAACCTGCAGCTAATTTCATGGCTTCGAATGGTGTAAACGCATGTCCTATAATTTCAGTTAACCCTTGTCCGGTGCCGTCCACTTTATCTTCAATCCATCCTTTTTTAGGTTCATTCAAAGTATCAAATCCGATAATGGAGGAATTATCTTTAACTCTCTTAGCGACCTTTTCCATGGCTCCCATGTAATGTCCTTGAAGATAATCTTGGATATTCTTTCCGTCAATATTAAAGGAAGGGGCGAAGTCTTTTCCACCAAAAAATAACGTCCACATAGTAGCGTTGGCAAATCTCACGTTATTGTTATCCCAAGTCATTGGAGGATAGGCATCGGAATTATTAGGATCATATCGATATTGCATGATGTAGGCTGCTTCGCTTTTATCAAACTTAGTGAAATCTAATCCCAGTTTCTCAAAAAGCCAACCAGGGGCTCCATCACCTCCCGTCATGCGACTCCATACATCCTGATGAGGATCAATAAAAATATAGAAATCATATGGTTCCGCAATTTTTAATACCTCACAAATGTAATCAAGATATTCGTTGTCATATTGATTCGGTCCTTGGTGTTCTATTGCCTCCCAAGTAACTAAAAATCTTAAACAATTGAATCCCCAATGCTTAATTCGACGAAAATGACCTTCCGCTTCCTTTAAGGGAAAAGGCCTACCAACAAAAGATACATTTCTATGATCTCTGAAATCCGTTTTTATGTGTGTCGCACCGTTGGGTTCGGTGGGAACTTTCGAACTACCGCCTAAATTGACACCTCTCAGTAATACAATTCTACCGTACTTGTCCACTAACCATTTATTATTAACTTTTAATCTCATTTAAGTAAGTATGACCTGATTTAATGCTTTCTCTCTATGATAATTAATGGATTTAATTTCATTTAAGTTCTATAGAAAAAAATAGGGATTTTATGATCTTCAGCTCATTAACTCTTTCGCTGTTTCTTTCTTCGTTTTCTTCGGATTTTTTCGATATTTTTCCCGTAGACATATTCCTTGTTTAAGCGTTGGGAATACTGTTCCAACAACGATCGGATCTTTTTAGCGTCTCTTTTCTTAAATTCTCGCCCTAATTCTATCGAAGTTTAAGCTATTAATTGATTATTAGCCACGAAATTGATTTTATATATTTTTCGGTCGATACCATAAGGAAAGAGATCGTAAGATCCATAATCTTGCTTAAAAATATGAATTGTGTTAAATTGGGACCATTTTATTTTGAAAGGGGGCTTTTTGGGAAGATCGAATATAATCTCTCGATTCGATATGGAAAAAGAACGGTCATATCCCAAAATTTCCGTAAAACGGATAACTTGAACAAGAAGGCAAAGAGTTATGGGGAACGCTGTGAATAGAAGAGCCAAAAAGCTAATTACAGCCCAAGGAAAAATAAATAAAGAAACTATCATGAAGATTAGGACCAAAATAAACATCATCGAAACGCAACTAATTAGGCAATACTTGCTAAAACTATAAGACCTTGTCTTCACAAATTTGTTAGTTTCGGAGATTTGAGAGATTTGGGGCTCAGATATTTTTGTTGGTTTAACATCTTCTATATTAGCTCCACAATATCGACAAAGCTTGTCTTGTCTTTTACTAGGACTATTAGAAGAGGGACAGACCCTTCCCTATTCATATCTTTCGCTCATAATTATTAGATTAGGTTTAGCATATTATTCGAAATTAATTAGAATCTCTCATTTAATATCGAATTTCTAGGTATAAAATTTGCACAAAATCGTATTTAAGTTTTGTTGACACATTTGTCAATAGGAATTATCCATTCAAACTCATTGCGATTTAATGATTCTAATTATCATAACATTAATTTCAGTCAAATTTGGGGTTTAATGCTAAAAGACAAATTCATGTTAACTAACCCAGCCAAGGTATGGCTCTCCATCGTATTTGTTTCTTTTTTTCATATCTTTACATATCTGTATTGTATCAAGTAATCCTAAGAAGAATTGCCCAAATTTGTCCTTAAAATAAGGACCTTGTTTAATGAAATAATCTTTAATCCAGTCTACGAAAGAGTCTAGAGCTTCAGAAGTAAGCAAAGAAAGATAAAAAATCATTTGACGCCACGCATAAGCCAGATTTTTGCGGTCTTTCAATTTTCTTTTCCAATTATTTGGTTTTATTTTTCCCTTTCTACAAATCCATTTAAAGCATCGACGCGGTAACCGTTCAAATTCAGCATCTAAGTGTTCTTCAATTGGTAGAGTCTCAAATAATAAAGCAAGGTTATGAGTTGTTAAAATTTGGGCTTGCTCGATTATTTTTCCGTTATTTGAGACAGACCAAAGTTTTTCATCGGAAGAGAGATTTGCTCTTTTATGACATAAATGATTAAATTCAACTGAAGTGTTAACCCCGTAACTGCTCAATGTAGGTTTTTTAAACTTCTCAATTTCGCTGAAATCAATTCCGTAATAAGTTTCGTAAAGAGTACCTTTAAGAATTTTTGCAGTCTTTTGAGCAGCTCCAAGAAATTTACTGGAAAAAGTTCCCATAAATATATCAGCAGCAAGTTCTTCCACTAAAGGAATATTTACTCCTGACTGAACTGATAACTTTTGAAGTTCTTGTAAAAGCTTGTTAGGAATAATGAAATGCGGAAAATGTCGTATAACTAAAGTACATATATAGCTTAGTAATTCCGTCATCTCTTTAGCGTTATCTTCCTCAATCAAACAAAGTTTATCAATTTGCTGCACCCACGGCAATTCTTCAAATTGAACTTGATGTTCCAAATTTAAAAGCAGAAGAGACCTCCTATTTCGGAAGGTTTGATAGATTTGGGACATTAAATATTGGAGATCCTCATCCGGATAACTTTTAAAAAGAGTTTTGGAAGTTAATTGGGGAATAAAAGTAGCTAATACATCGGGAGAGGTAATAATTTTTTGTTCAATAAGCATTTCCATGGAATTTTCTAAACAAAGTTTCACTTTTGGATGAAAATAAGAAGGAATTTCAAATCTGAGGTTTAAATCATATTTTTTCTTTTCGTGCTCGTTAACTGGGCAAAGAATTCTTTCGACGGATTCGAGTCCTTGATGTTTTGGATATTTTTCTAATCTTTGAACTAAAATCTCAGCAATGATTTTTCTATTAAGAGGTAATTGTTGTGACTTTTTTGCGTAGATTTCGTTGTTTTTCTTAGATTGGGGCGCACCATATTTCGTAATAAACTGAGCTATAATAGTTCTTATCATCCCTACTTCTCTACCAGTTAAAATCTCAATAGAATTTTTACATATTCTCAAACACCTACAC
>WJKD01000778.1 GCA_014729315.1 Promethearchaeota archaeon
CCTACATCGCCATGTTTGAAGATGATATTACTGCAGAGCACACCCATCTCGAAATTTCACCCGCAGCTATTTTAGGAATATGTGCTTCAATAATTCCATTTCCAGAACATAACCAATCACCGAGAAATACTTATGAAGCGGGTATGGTAAAACAAGCTTTAGGTTTGTTTGCAGCTAACATGCATTTGAGATTAGATACTCGAGGGCATACTCTTCATTATCCGCAACAGCCCTTGGTCAAAACTAGCCCTATGGAAATTATTGGATTTAACAAACGACCTGCGGGGCAGAATTTTATAATAGCTATGATGTCTTTCGAAGGCTTCAACATAGAAGACGCAATAATCATAAACAAGGCGTCAATTGAACGGGGGTTAGCTAGATCTCATTTTTTTAGAACATATGACGCTGAAGAAAGAAAATATCCCGGAGGGGAAGTAGATAAATTCGAAATTCCTGAAAGAGGGGTAAGAGGTTTTAAATCAGCAGAATCTTATCGATTATTATCAGAAGAGGATGGTATAATAGAGCCTGAAACTCAAGTGAATGGAGGAGACGTGTTAATAGGAAGAACTTCACCACCTCGTTTTATTAAATCTTACGAGGAATTCGAATTAATGCAACCAAATCGTCGCGAAACATCTAAAAATATGAGACATAACGAAAAGGGAATAGTTGATACGGTGATTATTTCCGAGACAGTTGATGGAAATAAATTAGTTAAAATAAAAGTTCGCGACTTAAGAATACCCGAACTTGGAGACAAGTTTTCCTCACGCCACGGTCAAAAAGGAGTTTTAGGGATGACAGTGGACGAGCCTGACATGCCTTTCACATCAAACGGAGTTATTCCCGACATAATTGTTAATCCACACGCTATGCCTTCAAGAATGACTTTAGGGCAATTGTTTGAGGGAATAAGCGGAAAAATTGCGTGTAGCACCGGAAAATTAGGAGACGCTACTGCCTTTGAATGGAAAGACATAACGAAACTCCAAGAAGAACTCGTAAATGCGGGTTTTGAATTTAACGGAAGAGAAACTATGTATAATGGTATCACCGGTGAAAAGTACGAAGCGGGAATTTATTGCGCACCAATCTATTATCAAAAATTATATCATTTAGTAGCAGATAAAATTCACGCTAGAGCAAGAGGTCCTGTGCAAATTCTCACGAGACAACCTACAGAAGGTAGAGCTAGAGAAGGAGGGTTAAGATTTGGAGAAATGGAAAGAGATTGTTTGGTTGGCCATGGGTCTGCATTATTACTAAAGGAAAGACTATTGGACGAATCTGATAGAACTGTTATTCTTGTCTGTGAAAAATGCGGTCTTCTAGCTGTCTACGATCGAAATAGAGATAAAAAATATTGTCCTGTTTGTGGAGAAGGAACAATAATTTCGAAGGTAGTGTGTTCCTACGCTTTCAAATTACTTCTTCAAGAAATGATGAGCTTAGGACTAGCACCAAGACTTAAGTTAAAAGAAAAGATTTAGATTCATTTTTTCTTGTATTTTTTGCTTTTTTCTGTTTTTTAATTTGGTTTTTGATCCTTATCAACTTTTTTAGGATCTACTTTGTTTTAAGCGAAGATGGCAGAGGGCTAATCTTGTCCAAAGGTAAAAGAATTATTCAAAAGGTGATTAGAGAATTTTAATTTATTCGAATTAATCTAATCCAAATTATCCTTCGAAAAAAAATGGAATGAGTTTTTGATCAGAAGCCAAAACAGAGCAACAAGAAATGAAAGGATAATCCTAATAAAATAGACGATACGACTATGGTTATCACAGAAAGCTTGATAGAAATTTCTCTACCATATTTCGTATAAAGAACTAATATTAACGCACTTACTAACCCCAGCGATAAGAAGATCCAGCCTAGAACCCAGAGAACCAAGGACGGGCCTTGAAAAGCTTCTTCGATTGGTTTTGGTTCCTCGTCGAAGAAACCTTGGACTAAAAAAAGAACAATATTTAACGGATTTATTTTCAACAGATTCACTCTATCTAAGCTTAATTTTTTAAATTTGCTATAAATGTGAATGTTTTATATTTTTTTAATTTTATTAATGAATAGAATTTTAAAGATATGATAGTTTATTTAGTATAATAGTCATGTTAAACACTTTTGATTAAATAATTGTATCTTCGAATTAAAATGCATTTCTTAAATAAAATTATTGAATCTCCTCAAATAGGCGAACCTATTGAAAAGCATATGGATATACATCGCCATTTTTATCGTTATTCGAGGGGAGATTTTATTGGTCCTGCTTTGAAATTAAAAAGGACTGCGTCTCGGATTACATTAAAGGGTTCTCTTGAATATGAGGATCTGGTACAAGAGATCGTTGCTCACACGTTACCCAAGAAAGAGATTGAAATTGATTTTGTGTTAATCTCGGGGAAAGATATAACAGATTTTTTAACCGAGATGAATCTTGATTGGGACATGAAAAAGTCAACGGGTAAAACAAAAAATTACAAAGCAAAACAAAAAGACGTAATAAATAAAGAAAAACTCCTCGAAATCATTGAAGAATTTAGGGAAAATTGTTATTTTCTATTGACATTTAACGAGGATTCGACTTGTCGAGTAAAAACGAAAAAAAGAATTCCACAACCTTCAAAGAAAAAGATAGGTGAAGACGATGTCAATAGTAGAACACAATTTTGTTATGGAGTTGTTGATAACACTGACGCCAATAGTTCAATGATCGTTAATAAAGCTTTACCCGATTTTATATCTGAAATCGACGACGAATGGAAAAACATTATATTATACAATAATTATAAGATAGAGAATATCCTCGTTCCCAAAGGAATAAAAGATTCGAGATTGATGCGCATAATGGCGATAAGAGAAGGTAAATTATTTAGAACATTGGAACTTGACGGAGAAACTTTTGAAAAGCAATATTCAATTAGAGTTTAATTTAGTGGATAGTTTTAATAATAAGATTGTAGGAATTATAATTAGTCTTTAAAAGAGGAATAGGTTTGTCTTTAAATCCCCTGTTGAAATCCTTTTTATATCTAATCGGTGGCGATGTAGCCATACAAGTTGGAGAAGAATTGATAAATTCTGAAAACGAAGATATAACTGACGAGGATATAACTGAAAACATTAAGGATCGAATTGAAGGAAAAGGAATAGATTTTGAACCCGACGACGAGGAAATTCTTAAGCTTAATACGGTAAGAAAAACGCTTTATAAATTGTATAGTGAAAAATTAGCTCAATTCAGAAGGATTCGAGATAAGAGCACCGGTTGGTTTATATATTATTGGTGGCACGAATTTGATTATTTAGAAGAACTGCTTTTAGAAAAAAAGAAATTGATATTAGAAAAATTGAGAGACCGTCTTCAATATGAAGAAAATAATTATTTTTTTGTTTGCGAAGATTGTGAGAATTCTAATATAAAGTATAAATTCGAGGAGGCGTTCGATTTAAATTTTCGATGCCCAGATTGTGGAGGAGCTCTTTTGGCTAAAGAAAATGAGGATATAATAAACTTTATAAAAAAAAGAATCGTGGCAGCTGAAAACTTCAAAATATTCGACCAATAATGCGAATAAATTTATTTTTTCTTTTTCTTAATGAACGCAATATCTCCTAAAGAAGTACTTGCCCTTTTTTTCATGTATTTATTAGTATCAACTGCGATTTCGCTTTTTTCTTTTAATAATTTAATTTCATATACGTGTTCAAATTTTCGCGCAAGTTGTTCAGTGGGTTTTACTTTTCCTGATTCTATTCTTCTAATTAAAGAAGGTTTTTCGTTCAACTTTTTTGCGAATTTTTCTTGGTTGAGATTCCTTGAGGTCCTGGCTTTTCTTACTCTCTTCGCAAAGTCGCTTACAATCTCAAATTTCGAATCAATCATATTTCTTGGAGCTCTCGGTTTGTATTGTTTTTTAGAGAGCGTAGATTTGATTTGAGATGTTTTTTTTTTAGATATAATTTTTTTTCCGAATTGAGCACACGAGTCGCAGACCCTTAATTTTGCTCCTTCAATTAATACTTTCTGACCACTTCCCCATATTTTTCCGCCACATATGGGGCATTCGCTATAACCTCGGTCTTTCTTCTTTTTGTACATAAATAGCTCAATATATTATCGGTTTATAGTAAGTATATACGATATAAATTAGCTAACGCACACTCTTATAATTTATGGTTTAGAAGACGAATTATAAAATATAATATATAAATTTTTTATTCAAATACTATTTTATCCCCATAATACTATAACTTAAATTTATATGAACGAATGGTTATTATTAAATTAGGAAATATTCGTGAATTTTAAACCGAAATAAAATAGAAATGGAGTAAACTTTTATTGACAACGACTAAAGATAAAAAAAAGGAAAAAGAAACTAAAGATGGAGAGTATTTGATTACTTACACTCGGCATTTAGAAAAAAGACTTCGAAATTTGGAAACTGAGAAACAGCTTTTAGATGCTGAACGATTAAGACTTGAACAAGAGCTTCACAGTCTAAGAAACGAAATCGATCGTTTAAGAGAACCGCCTTTAGTTTCTGCTACAGTAATAGATATTTTAGACGATAAAAAAGGAAGAGCAATTGTTAAAAGCTCGACCGGACCTAGCTTCGTGGTAAACGCTAGCAGGAAAGTAAAAAATGAAAAATTAAATCCGGGATTGAGAGTCGCTCTAAACCAAAGAACCTTTGCGATAATGGAGGTTCTCCCGACTAAGTTAGATCCCTTCGTAAAAGGGATGGAAGTCATTGATTCAATTCCAGACGTATCTTATAGCGATGTTGGAGGATTAGACGAACAGACTCAGGAAGTGAGAGAAACCGTAGAATTACCTTTGAAGAAACCAGAATTATTCAAAAAGATTGGAATAGATCCTCCGAAAGGCGTGCTACTTTACGGACCACCCGGTACAGGGAAGACCTTATTAGCTAAAGCAGTTGCCCACGAGACCGAAGCAACCTTCATTAGAATTATAGGATCTGAATTAGTACAAAAATTTATTGGTGAGGGTGCCCGTTTAGTGCGAGAAATCTTTAATTTAGCAAAAGAAAAAGCTCCTACCATCTTATTTATTGACGAATTAGACGCAATTGGATCTCAGAGATTAAAAATCGCTACATCAGGAGATCGAGAAGTTCAGAGAACCTTGATGCAATTACTAAGTGAATTAGATGGTTTTGAACAGAGAGGCGATGTTAAAATCATAGGAGCAACGAATAGAGTTGATATATTAGATCCTGCCCTTTTAAGGCCCGGAAGATTCGATAGAATGATAGATTTTCCGATTCCAGAGGAAGTGGCAAGAGAAGCTATTTTCAAAATTCATACCAGGCATTTGAATATCGAGAATGAAATCAATTTCAGACACTTAGTTAATTTAACTGAGGGAGCAACAGGAGCTGACATTAAAGCAATTTGTACAGAAGCGGGTATGTTTGCGATTAGGAAGTCAAAACAGATGATATCCTACGAAGACTTTATTGACGCAGCTCATAAGGTTTTAAAGAAATTGAAAGATCAAAAAGAAACTTCTGAATTATACGCTTAAATTATAAAGATTTCCTTTTTCTCCTTTAAATTTACTCCTTGAAAAGATCGGATTTTTGCTTCTAATATTATATTTTTTAATATTATCA
>WJKD01000779.1 GCA_014729315.1 Promethearchaeota archaeon
GAATCTTTACTGTTTCGAACCTCTTTTTGAACTTAAGATGTCCGAGAATTATCTTTTTTGTGGTGAAAGGATATTCTTGAATGTCGATCTTTTTATTAGTTGACATCATTTTCACGAGACTGCTTTTTCCAACATTAGGATATCCTGCTACTACTATGCAAGGAATATTGTAATCAATTGAGGGGATCTCTCGTAATCTCCCTCTAATCTCGTTTAAGTATTCCAGATTCTTATTTTGTTTTTTGATTATTGAAGAAATTCTTCCAAAAGCAGCACGGCGTAATCTATCACCTTCTTTTGGTTCTTCGATCCGAGATAATTTTTTAGATATATCTCTTTCTATTTTGCTTAAAACAGGTAATATGCCATTTAATTTTCCTAGAGTAAGTTTTAATTTATCAACATCAACCAAGATTGAAGCAAGTTCTTTGTAAAATTCGGGAAGTTCTTCTATCATTGGAACTCTTTTAATGATTAATAAAATTCGGTCAATCAATTCCTTGATCGCGGTTTTTATTCTTTTAGATTCTTTTTTCTTAGCTTTTAGGATTATTGGAGCATTTTTTGATACCCCAGCCGAACTCCTCATAGCTTTGCGAAATGCCATATCGAGGAGTTCGTTGCTATTTGGAACATGGTAAAAATCAAGAAATGGATTTTTCATATAACTTCACTGGTAAGATATTTAATTAAAAAAAGGAACGCTCGAATTTTACATTTTCGATTCTAATTCAGAAATTTTTTTATTAATCAGATGAGTCTCTTGGTTAATAACGCTCTCTTCAATAGAAAGAGTTCCGAGCAGTTCTAAAATATAATTATAGCGAGCAAATGCTCTAGAATATTTTCCTATTTCTATTTCTTTGGAAGCTTTTTCTTTGATTAATTTAATCTTATTTAAAATTCGTTTATCTTGCGGCTTTATCTTGTGCCGTTGCGCTAACTCCAATAACTTACTAGATGTTTTTTCTTGTAATATACCCTCTACTCTCTTTTGGAATTGTTCTTCTGAAGCTTTTTTTCTACGTTCTTCAGCTTTCTCTTTCTTTAAGAATTCAAGTTCGTAATTTTCTATATTTTTTATTTCCTTATATAATACTCCAACCTCTTCAAACCATCCGAGATTTTTAAAAATGTTAATAGCACCTTTATAATGTGCCCGTGCGTCTTTATATTTATGGTATTTAATCGCTATTTTTCCTTGTTCTAAAAACCAATCCGCCTTATTTTTTAAAGTTTCTACGCTTTTTTGCTTTTCCATACTCTCCTGCTTCTGTCTCTGCTCTTCTTCGACTTGCTTTTGTTTTTGTGTTTCTCTCATTCTAATCTTTTCATTTCTAAGTCTTTCCTCCTCCGCTTGCTGTTCGCTAAGTTTAATATTTTCCCTTAACTTTGCTCTTTGAAGTTCCGAATTAGAAATAAATTTATTAATTGATCCTATTTTTTTTGAATGTGGTTGTAGGTAAGATTTTTTCGTCCTTTTAGGATTATCATATCGATGAGAAGTAGCAATACTTTCAGATTGTCCACGATTTCCTAATGGAACGGATGATGTCCTTTGGTTTTCATTTTTATAGGTTTTTAAAGACGGTTCGATACCAGATGCTTTTGGAATTGATTGCTCAGATTTTATCAATGTAGTATTCCCTTTGCCAGCTTTTTTATTTTCGTATTCCCATGCTCGTTGAATTTGGGCAAGTTGTTTTTCGATGTATTTTATCTTTCCTCTATAACCGAGAGATATGTATATTTCTTTTGCTTCCTGGTAATTTGAAATTGCCTCTTGAAAGTTTTTGGATTTAAGCGCCGATTTTGCTTTTTCTTCAAGCTTTTCAGCTTCTAATTCTGATTTAAGCATATCAATCTTATAGTTGTGTGTTTTTTGCTATTTAAAAGCATTCTTTTTCTTACGAGAGACCAATTTATTTGAAATAGTAATAGTAGTATTCAAATTTAAAATTTGATAGAATATAAAAACTACCGATGTCAAGAAAGGAAAATTTTGAATTATTATCAAAAAAGACCTTATTATCTTCTCATACTTCTCTCCCTAGTTTGTTCTAATCCAAAAATTATTTAATTTTGTCTCATTGGAAATAGTAAAATAAATAGGCGTTGATGATTCGTGGAAAAAATAAAAATTGGTATATTGGGAGCAACGGGCATGGTTGGTCAGACATTTATCAAACTCCTACAAGGACACCCTTGGTTTGAGATAAGTCATCTTGCAGCATCGCCCCGATCAGCTGGAAAAACCTATAAGGATGCAGTGAAAGCTAAATGGCAGATGCCCATTGAGATTCCCCAGAAATTAGAAAATATTATCGTTAAAGATGTTCAAGACTACGATTCAGTTCCAAGCGATATTAA
>WJKD01000780.1 GCA_014729315.1 Promethearchaeota archaeon
AATGAAATCAATGAAAAGAATATACATAAATTTCTAATGTATAATTTGTTTTAAAATAATTAATAGTATTTCCTTGAATAAATAAATCATAATCATTGGTTAAGATTCTGCAAATATAATGCTAAGTCATTAGTTGAGTATAAATCTCTCCCAGTTTTTCTATAAAATTTAGATCGAAGTAGTTTGCTTGTCCAGCTTAGATATGGTATACTATATGATTTTAAATTACTTATAATATTATTAAAAAACTCTAAATATCGTCCTTTTAATCTAATTAATCTCGCGAATAAGTCATACCTAATTAATAATACATTTTTATATCTTGTTTTTCTAAAATTTTTTGAGGAGTCAGTTATCTTAACCCTCCATTGAGTACCTACGATAAATAATATCTTATCTTTTCTCTGATATTTCCTAACCTTATCTTTAATATTATTGTACGAGAGGTCGCTTGTGAAGTCAAACATGAAAGCATTTATATTATTTAGATCTTCTACATTTAATCCAAATAAGCTCAAGATCTTTGGAGCATTTCTTAATTTCGTGTATAAGTAATGCGATTTCTTGATGTTTAAAATTAAAGCATCAACCCTATATCTATTATTATTAATTATGGATGGTAGTTCTACTTCTGAAAACATTTTTACATTAATTTCAAAAAGGAACAAAGTAATAAGATATTGAATGATTTTATGTAAGTAAGTCCCCTTAATAGCATACATCTCAGCACATTCGGGGCAACCTCTATTTCTCTGGATAGAATTATAACTGGCATTCCAACGATGATCCAAATTTTCTCTGCAACGCCATTTAAGTTTAACCTTATTTGGGTTATTACTTCCTCTCATTTCCATTGCGTAATTAAATTCTTTCCGACTCATATCTAATTCGAGGTCATCGCGAGAATTACCTAATTTCACACAGTCTTTGTATGATATTTGCCTGCATTTTGGGCACCCATTTCCATCGCTAATGTTCCTATAATGGGCTTTCCAAGTGTGTTGGCGATTTTTAGTACAACGCCATCTTAATTTAACATGACTCGGTGATTTCCTTCTTCGACTCATTGCGTAATTAAATTCTTTCCGACTCATATCGAATTCGAGGTCATCGCGAGAATCTCCCAATTTTTTACAATCATTATACGATATTTGCCTACACAGAGGACATTTACTGCCAATCTTGATTTTACTGTATGCCTTCTCCCATACATGTTGAGAATTTTTAGTACAACACCATCTTAATTTAACTTGACTCGGTGATTTCCTTCTTCGACTCATTGCGTAATTAAATTCTTCCTGACTCATATTGAATTCGAGGTCATCGCGAGAATTTCCTAATACTATGCAATCTTTGTAATCGATCATTGACAATTAAATTTTTCAAAATGTAATTATAAAATATGGAAGAAAGAATGAATTTTTAAAAAGAAAATAATCTTCTCTATATATATTGTTTTAAGAGTTTATAAATTTCGAAATTTTTTGAAAATATTAAGATCGTTTATAGTTTTTAAACCAACCAAAAATTATTTTGATTATTTATATATAATCTCTCGATCAAATATTTTAAGTGAAAAGCTTATAAAATCGAAATCTTTTTTCTCCTCATAAAATTTGGGCATTCTCTACCTAAATAATGATTTGATCAGTCTTGATTTTTACCGATAAATTGAGTTCTATTCACATTTTATAATTAAAATTCGATTTGAAAATGGTTGATTTTTTATATTAATCCCATAAACATCGGATTAATATCTTTCTTGGAAATTGCCCCAGAACCTCGTTTGTATAAGAGTAGAAGTGTTTATCTCCGCTCAGACAGATTTAAATACGATATTATCAATTTTACATTAGGGCACTTTTTAGGACTATCCTAATTTAAAGCAAGGAAGTAATAGAGGGTATGTGCGCAAAAGGATCTGGAATCTATAACCCAAAAATCTTGGAGAAACTTCATGATTTATCGAATTATAAACCTGTGGATAATTTTTCTGACGGAAATGGTTTAATTTGTGCGGGATGTAAGCAACCAATTGAAAACACAACTTATCAAGATTATTTAGTCTATTTGCAAGAAGAAATGAGTGTTTTATCGGTTTTTATTATTCAAAATTTTACTATAAATAAAAAATTGTGATGAAAATAATAAAAAATTCTTGGTATTTTGAAATTTTTACTTTTACTCACCCCCCTCTCTCCGGGGGAGTTTAAATAGATATTCCCAAATCAATATATAAAACCCATAATAATATGATTGGATATTCTAAAATTAAATGCGATTACGTTGGTCCTAAAGCGATTTTTGATCCTAATTTTGTCCCTCCTGTCCTTTTATATAGAAAAAAAGAAAAAATAGCTTTAGAATCAATTATAACTGATTCTATTATGGACGAGTTTCCCCTCAATATTTTACTTCAAGGTATTCAAGGAATAGGTAAGAAATCTATTGTAAATAGAGTCCTTGAAGATCTCTCTAACGCTCCTAATACCCAAAATTCTTTTCGCAAAATCTCTATCGATTGTCAAGAAAAAAACATTGAAGAATTAATAGGTTCTATATTAGCAGAACTTAATAAAAAATGCCTTTTTAACTTCAATTTAAGTAATCTCATTCATTCAAATATTTCAGACCTTTGGAATACATTTAAGTTAGCAAGTAGAAAAATTCAAAATGAGCTTTTCATCGTTTTTAACAATATTGAGCATCTCGATCCTAAAGTGATTAAAAAATTTTTACATTTTGGAAAAGAAATGAATTTTACAATCATTTCAACGATAAATAAAATACTTAGAACGTCTACAATTGATTTGATCTCTGATTTTGATGTTAAAAACAAATTGAATTACTTTTCTTATAATGAGCTTAATTCGATCTTAATTCAGAGAGCCTCTTTAACATTTTTACACGATATTGATGGCGATCTTATTGAATACATCACTGATTTGATCTTTGAACATTATGTTCCAGTTCCGGGTAAAGGAATTGATATTTTTCGCGATATATATCCATTTCTTAAAAAAAGAGAATCTATCAAACAATTTCAATTAATTCAAGCATGTCAAAATCATTTTGATTTTACAACAGAATTAGATGATTTTAGCATGTTTTCGTATATCTCGGATGAGAATTTCTTAACAATTCTCTTTCTCGATAATCTCTCTAATTATTTCATTAAGAAATCTAAATATTACATCACATCGAAAGAACTAAAGGAAATTTTTGATATATCTTGCGAATCCTTAGACTACGATAAAGACATTGTTGAATTTAATAAAATTGTTAAAAATCTTCATAATATCGGACTTATCAACCCTTCCAGAAAAACATTATTAGAACGCAAATATATTCCCGAAGATCCTTTGGACTGCGTGCACTTCTTCACGGTCATAGATCCAACTCGTTTAAAAGCTATGGTTGACGCGGTGTTTGGAGAGAGAAAACCTTCTTATTTCTAATTCTTTTTTACTAAAAATATAACGGTTAAAAAAACATTTAAAACTGTAATTACTCATTATTTTTAATAGAAATTATGATTTGTAGAATAAAATCAAATAATATAAAAAAATAAATGTATCTAATAATAAGCCTCACAATCATAAATGTGAGTAGGAGACTCATTCTTGACTTATATTAAGAAAATTAGCATGACCGGATTTAAATCATTCGGTAATAGAACAGTAACTGTTAACTTTTCAAGTGGTTTTACATGCATCGTTGGTCCAAACGGTGCGGGTAAGTCTAATATTATTGATGCGCTATGTTTTGCTCTTGGGAGATTAAGTAAAAAAACGATGAGAGCAAAAAGTCTCGAGGACCTCATCTTTGCGGGTTCTAAGGGTCAAAAACCTGCAAATAGTGCTAAAGTTACTCTTTATTTTGATAATTCTGAAGGAATATTCCCTGGGGGAACAGAAGACTTTCAAATATCAAGAATCGTCAGACGCAATAAAGGAAATAAGTATAAAATGAACGGAAAGACAGCTACACGTACACAGATTCTCAACTCCTTAGCTACTACTAATATAGATCCTGACGGTACAAATCAATTTGTATTGCAAGGAAAGATTGTAGAATTGACGCACATGAATCCAGATTCACGCAGAGAATTTATTGAAGAATTAATTGGTTTACAAAAATACGATGATATGAAAAATGCTACTCTGAAAGAGTTGGAAAAAGCAGAAAGAGATTTGGGACAATTTGAAGCGATTTTCAAAGAAGTTTCTTCCCAATTAAGAAAAGTTGAAAAAGAAAAGAACGATGCTCTAGCTTGGAAAGAACTTGATGAAAAAATTAAATTCATTAATGCCCAATTAATTGCTTTGAAAATATCAAAATTACAAAAGGAAGAGGACGACTTAGAAAGAAAAATAGACGAATCAAACGGAATTGTTGAGGAACTAAACGAAAAGATATCGAGACAAGAGGATGTTCTCAGTCAGGAAGCTCTAATTATGGAGAATCTGCAAAAGATTATCGAAGCGCGTGAAAAGGAAAAAGAAAAAATCATAGATAATCTTACGCAACTAAAAACCAAACTCTCTTCGAAAAAAACAGCTCTCAACCATGCGGAAAATACAATTGAAAAACTTATGGGTGACCGGACAAATTTAGAAAAACAATTAATGACGCTCGAGAAAGAAGAGACA
>WJKD01000781.1 GCA_014729315.1 Promethearchaeota archaeon
GGGTTATCCGGGTATTTTTCTTCGATTTCTTTAATATTTAAAGCTAAATTATTCGATTCCATTTTAATACTCCTTTTTTGTTTTTAATACCAAACTTGGGAGATGAATAGTCTCATTATCACATTTTTACTTATTATTCAAAAGAATACACAAAAGATAAACTTGGATATTTCAATAAGTAGAAAGTACTATAAAACTAATTCCATTAGTCTAAAAAATAATTTTTCGTAATAAAGATACTCGGTTTTTTTTTATAATCATTTAAGACTCAAAATTTATACCTACAAATAGTCGACAAATTTTTTTCTGATAAAAATTGATCTCATCCAGTTCGGTAAGAGAAAACTCCCATAGAATGCAATCGAACTTAGAATTAGAATAATTCTGACTATTAAAATTGTTACGAGAGTAAGAGGAAGAATTCCATCGAATAATGCTCCCCCCACATATAATATCCAAGCGATTATATGAAGTTTCCCTTTCAGTTTTGCCTCTTCATTTTCATTTTTCATTGATCCTAATCCTAATTTAACACCAGTAATTAATAATATCCCTAAATCAATAATAATATATACTACTACAAAAGTTCGATATTCAATGTCCACAGGACTAATGACCATCCCTATAATTGAAGGATTAACAATAACATAATAGAAAAAGACCAATTCAAAAGCCAAACCATATATTATGGAGATAATGATAATGGATTTTTTTAACCTTGGATACATTAATTCCGTAATTGCAGCAATCCAACATGTAAAACCAACGGGAGAAAAAGATAAGCCTATGATAAAACAAACCCTATCTGGTAAAATCGCTCCAGATAAGATATACATGATAAAGTTAATCGCCGAAGGGACATATGGAAGAATTAAAGCAATCCAAGTAAGACCAATGTAGAGAAGGATACTTTCTTTAAATTCAAAATAAGCTAAAATTATTAATAATCCAATGAATAAGGCAATAACGATAAAAACAATTATTCCAATTCCGCTAATTATTTGCAATAATTCTAATGGCACAGATAGTTTCACGATTTATTATTACTTTAAGAATTTTAATATAGCTATTCCTTAGCATCGTCTTCATCCTTAGCCCGTTTTCTTTGAGATTTACTACTTTCGCTCGCCTTGAAGACATATTTAATCCGAGCAAAATTACATATTTCGTTTAATTCTTTAACTCTTTCTTCAGATAAAGATCCGTCTAAGGGTTCATCTAATACAGACCCATTTGTAAGAAATCTTTCGGACATTTCAACATATTTTGTTAAATCATTATAACGAGGACCATATCCTTTTTTAAAAGATTCGTTTCTGAGGTTGATAATAAGCAATGGGATATTGATTCCTTCTTTTGGACAAACTCGTTTACACCTTTCACATAAAAAACAATACCAAATATCAGAATCTTTCAGTACGCTTTTATCTCCTCTAATAATTTTTGTTAGGATTTTTCGAATGTTAAAATTAGATATTTTCGACGCAGGACATTCACCCACGCACTTTCCACAAGCAATACATTGAAGTATTTTCTTATTTTCTTCAACGTCTTGAGTCAATTCGTTCAGAAAATCGGAGTCCCAATCCTCATTAGATTCTACTTCATTTGCCATAATTATTCAAGGTTTTATAATAAAAATTTGTTCCTAAGAAAAAACATAGTTCATTTTAAAAAAATTATTAGTTTTTCCTAATAATCAATTTTCTTATTTTCCGCTTAGAAAAATAACATTTTTAATAATCTAATTACACTTTGAAAGTTAACCATTTATAATATTAAAATTTTTAAATCTCAAATTATAATTAAGAACTACAAAATAAAAGATGATTTGAATCATGATTTTAAACGAGAAAAATGTCGTAATCACGGGCTCAGGTAGAGGAATTGGCAAGGCTGTGGCTATTGCTTGCGCACGAGAAGGTGCCAATGTAGGATTAACTTCAAGAACTCTCGAAGAACTTGAATCAGTGAAAAAGGAAATAGAAGGGTTAGAAACACATGGTAAAATTTCAATTCACACCGCAGATATAACGAATTATCAAGAGGTCGAAAAAGCCTTTTCGGGATTTTCTAGTGATTTAGGACCTTTACATGGCGTTATCGCTAACGCAGGAGCGTCTCGTAGAGGAAAGACTCATGAATTCGACCCAGAAAGGTTTAAAACTATTATAGATGTAAATATTTTAGGTGTTTTCAACACATTTAAAGCAGCCTATCCATATTTAGCAAAAGATGATAAAAAAAATAAGGCAAGGTTTATAATCACCGGATCCTCAGCATACCCCGCAGCCATGCCCACTTTTGCTGCTTACACTGCTACAAAATATGCAGTTGTGGGGTTCCAAAAAGCTTTATCAACAGAATATAAACGTGAAAATATTAATTTTACGATGGTCCTACCTACGATGGTTGATACTCGACTTTTACGCGGTAAAAAAGCAGGAGACGGAAATGCACCTGATAATGTTCTCCATCCTACTGATCTGGAAGAATATTACTTGTTTTTACTTTCGGACGATGCAAATCGAGAGGACGATACATTAATCTTTACTAACGATTTTCAACAGTTAAAATCAATAATTAAAAACGCACCAGACGAAAAGAAGCAAGACTTTGACACCTTCAAAGATTATCTGGAGAAAGAAGAATCCAGAGTTTATGAAAATATAAAATCTGTTCGCAGGCTCGTGAAATATATTTTTGAGCGCTATTAAAAGCCCTTTCCTCTTTATACTTTTTCTTTTTTACTAATCTTGCTATTGATTAGAGAAATCCTATTTGTGAATAATTATTATAAATTTCTAAGACCAAGAAAAATGTGAGATTAAAAACAGAGATATTCTAAAACATAGACCTCTACAATTTTATTAAAAAAAGAAAAAAGAAATTATATTTATTCGTTCTTCAATAAGAGTTTTTTCATCCAATCAGGTAAAGTAAATCCACCGTAAAACTCGATTGCGCTTAATATCAATATGCTTCTAGTGATTACTAAAAGAACTGCGTTCAACGTAAACAATGCTTCTAATAGTGCACCGATAAAGAAAGAAATAAACGCTAAAATTAGGAGTTTTCCCTTAAGTTTAATCTCAGGATTCTCAGATTTTAAGGATTCTTTCCCAAATATGATTCCTGTAATGAGAAAGATTGTCATACTTAGAAAGAGATAAACTTGAATGAATAAACTGTATTCCGCGTGAAATGGACTAACTAGGCTACCTATTTGAGCTGTATTCGTAAATAAAACATAAAAGAAAATTATTTCAAAAATCACAGCAAAAATAGCTAGAAAAGCGATAATTAGTTTTTGATTTTCCTTATATAGAAGGTTAGTAAACGCCATGAACCATACTATAAATGTAAGAGGGATAAACGCATTGACTAATGTTAAATAAGCCATCTCACTCAAAGGAACTCCTAAGATTAAGATCATCAAGAAACTTGTCGCATCGCATAACCAAGGAAAGGAAATTAATATCCATGTAAGTCCTACATAGACCAAATTTGGATTTTTATGTTCGAAATACTTTAATAGGATGAATATCCCCAAGATCAAGGAAATTATAATATAGATTAAACTAAGCGATCCTTGTAAATACTCGATAGGTTCTAATTGCATTTTATATCAAAACTGTTTAACTAATAGATTTTGGTTAGTTGAGAAATGAAAATTCTTTTATATTAATTTCTCTAATTAGAATAATGTTATTACTATTGTGTCAAACAATTGAACGAAAATCTAAATTTATTAGTAGATCTTGGGACTTTGAGATGTTCACTACGCTTAAAGAAAAAAGTCATAAATTTATACTCTAATGTTTTTAGGAATTAAACTATCTCGTAATCAGTTAACTCTGTATCGTTTTTAAATCCATTCAGCAATAATTTAAGGTGTTGAGTATATTGGTCAAAAGAAATCTCGTGTTTCTCGTATCTATCAAATAATTTTTTTATAACATAATAGGGCTTGAATTTAATAAATCTGATATCAGACAATAAGGAGACATATCCCTTGGATTCAAAGACAAAATGTTTACTCAATAGTTCACTAAATAGCTCTTCCTTATTATTTAATATTTCTAAACACTCGCTTACGGAAACGCTACCTTCTCTCAATTTTTCTAATATATTATGGATTTCAGGATAAATTAAAAATTTAATAATATCCTTTTTTTCTTTTTCCGAGATTACATCGTATCCGGCAAAAAAATCGTTAACTTTGTTATTAAAGCTTAGCTTTGCGTCAGTATCATTTTCTGGTTTATTAGGAAGCATGGTAGGAGGGATCCTAATACAAGAGAGATCGTTTATTAAAAAATAGCATTCCTTCGCCCCTGGTACATTTTTTTTTATAATTAAATTTTCTCGAATGAATGAGATTAACAAAAGGTCAAGATTTAAAGTGGAAAAGCCATATTCTTGACGTAATCTATCATTTAAGGAGGACTTAGAAATAACTCCATCTTGAAGAATTTTTAAAATTGTTGATTTGATTCTGTCCTTAAAGAATGTTAACAAATTTTCCTCTTTTTCCAATTTTGAAAAGTTCTTTATTGTAGTAAATGCTTCCGAAATCGCTCTCGTTATCTTGTTTGAATTAATCAATTCAATTAGATTTTTACTAACAATCGCCAGAATATCTGGATAATCCACTATTATATCCTTGATTTTATCCGTCTCGTCATATACTATAACTAAAAAATAGAGCTCTCCCTCAAATTCTTGAATAATGGAAGTATATTGTTCGTTACCGATCTCAGGAATATATTCAATAATTGAAGATTCTTTATCTAACTCGTGGAGTGCCCAAATCTTTAAGAACAAATCCTTTGAAGGAAATTTTTTCTCTGGAGGATATTGAATAATGGGTTCTGGTCCTGTATTTTTGTTCCAATAAATAATAATAATTCTATCCAAAAAATTATCACGAAGTCATTAAAGATTACAATTAAAGTTGTTCAATTTATGTAATAAAAGAAGTGAATTAAATAGTTGTTCTTTTTGAGTTTTTAGGTAGTAAACACCTTAAAAATTTAGAGTTATTTATTCATTCAGAATTGAAAATAACGGGGAACTTTTTTTCGAGACTCCTTAATAAACTACTCAATTGAGGAAACAACTGGGCTATGTTAATTGACTCAGTTAGTTGATCCAAAATGAGGCACGCGTTGTTCATTTCGCTTTCAGACAAATTATTCGATTTAGCAAATAATAAATCAAATTCGTCTTTAAACCACTGAAGTTCGTTTTTTAAATCTTCTTGAATGAGTCGGTTAAAGTTAACATTTAGCTTCATTTTCGATATACTATTCCTATTCAATTAGTTCTATTTTACAAAAATTATCTATGATTTACATGAAAAAGTTTACTTAAAAATCTATTTAATCAAAAAGCTTTATAAAGGATTCCGACATAAATGTAAAGGTTGGATAAAAAAACCTTTTTCATTTATCATAAATGAGGTTCCACAATAGGCTTTCTATTAATTAGAGCAATTGAAATGACAACTAAAGCTATTGAAATAATTAGAACAATAGTAGGTAGCTCTCTTAATAGTAGAAAAGCCAATATTGTAGCGAATATTGGTTTTAAAAGTGCTAGCGACATACCTTTAGAAACTTCTAATCGTTTCAGACCTTCAAATAATAAGTAAATACCAAGTCCGGTAGAAACAATCCCAAGAAAAAAAACCCAAAACCAACTATCTAAACTATAGTTAAAGAAAGTATCAAACTCCGGTGTGAATAGTAAAATTACAAAAACGGGAATAGTCGCTAAAAAGTTTGATAGAAACGCAAATTTTAATGGGGAATTTGTGAGTTCAGACTCGTTTTGTTGTATCTTTTTTCCTAATACAGAATAGAAACTCCAAGTCATCGCAGCAATTAATACAAGAATATTTCCTAAAAGATTTTCGGCTTTAAAAAGAGTCAAAAAATTTAAGTTCGTTAGTAGGATAATAACTCCAAATAACCCAATTGTTATCCCAATAGCTTTAAGTTTCACATTTGAACGCTCGTTTAATAAAAAGAAGGAGTATATAGTAATCCATATCGGATAAGTTGTATAAATAGTCGCTGCGATGTTTGCTTGAGTATTTGTGACTCCTACAAAGTAAATGATGTTAGAAATGCCTAATGCAATGCAACTTGATATAATAAATAATTTCCAATTATTTCGAAGCATTTTTCCCAAGTCTGCAAGATCCTTTTTAAATAACAAAATCAAGAAGAGAAAAATACCCCCTATGAAGAATCTAAAAAAAGAGAGCGATAATGGTCCTACAGATCCTTGTAGCAACTTAACTATTATCTCGCTAAACGACCAAGTAAAAACGGCAAAGATCATTATAGAATAACCAGAGACTTTTTCAGAATCCTTCATTTTAATAAGAATTAAAATAGTTTTATTATATTATTATATCTTTCAAAA
>WJKD01000782.1 GCA_014729315.1 Promethearchaeota archaeon
AATTCTGTGAAGATTTTAGACTCTGAATCTTCAATATTATTTAATTTTTTTAGATGATGAAAATTTCGATAATATGCTGGGACCTTCTCCTCAAATTTGCTTCTTAATTCGAATATATTGGCTATATCTGAGATAATACCAATAGATATCCGTAGGGTATCGGGAGGTGATGGTCCGATAATTGTAAATGGGATTGATTTAAATGAATTTGGGGATAAGTTTAGTATAAACAAATTTATTGAACTATTTTCCTGCAATGTTAAAAAAGAATCTTTGTTGTTAATATCAAATTCAATTTCCTTTGATGTTGATATAAATATATGTCCTAAATTTTCATTAATGTTACCAGAATTACCTATTTGAATGAAATATGTTTGTTTTCGGCCACTGCGAATTTGACTACGTCCAACAATATCCACCCATAAATTCACATATCCTTCTCCAATTGAAATGCCATCATACAAGACCAATGCATCCTCTCTAGGATTTTCCACATTTACATCCCAACTTCCCATTTGCCTTCCATCAAAATCAAATATAGCCATTATCTTGCTCGAATCTGCAAAAGTTGTTTCTATGGGCAGGATATCCTGGTAGCCGTCTTTAGTGATCACTACCTCAGCACCGGGCTGAAATCCGTTCCCTCTGATGGTTATTTCATGTGTTCCAGCATTTGCTATGCTATTTGGAGATACCGATAAAAGTGCCGGTTCATTTGTTAGCCAATTATTATATTCTACCATGCCGTAGTCATTGTTGTCATAAAAATCACATATTTTTAATATATCGCTGGGATACGCATTATCTTCCATTTCTTCAGTTGTTGCTTCTCCCCAAAAATTTTGGGTAGCATCGACAGTATTTGATCCAATATTTTCAAGGTCATACCTCATATTTTCATAAAGATGATTGAATTTGATGAGAGGCTGGGCTTCTTGGCAGGTAATTCCGAAGTTATTGCCAATCACCTTGTTCCACCTTATAGTGGGTGCTGCACCTTGGAGGCAATGAATTCCTTTTTGACCATTATTTTTTATTGTACAATCTTCAATAAGCGATTTTGAAGAAGTAGAATCTATAAGTGAAATTCCATTAGTAAAGTTTTTTGCAATAGTAGTGTTTGTTAGAAAAATCTCGCCGTGAGAAGTAATTGCGGTGGATGCATATTCCATGATGCAATTATCCATCTTTCCTAAAGCCTCAGGGCTAAAATTTATTCCTGTCCAATATCTTGTTGAATCCATGCCGGAAAATAGGACAGGATTCTCTTCAGAACCACTGGCTTCAAAATAGCCTTCTACTAATAATCCTTTTCCTGATTTGATGAAAATTCTTGTACCTTCTAAAATTTTATAATTATTTATAAGCATTCTACCGTGCTTATCATCAACTGTGATGAAATAATCAGTACCAATATTTGATATTATCACTTCTCTTTCATTCAAAGCTCCATAGATATTTACACCATTGATAACATTGCCTGAATCTGAAACGAAAATATTTTTAGAAAGATTAGAGTTGGCATCCATGCTTAGAGGCCAACTATTTTCGATAAATACATTGCTGGTATCCATCATTAAATCAGAGGTATTTTCTATTTGAATTGCACCAAAAGTACCCTTATTTCTCTCAAAGAGCTGATTAGAAATATTCGGCTTTTTGCAGTCGACTAGCTTTATTCCACTCAATTCATTATTTTTAAAAATGTTCGGTGAATTTAAGTTTGGCGATCCTTTATTTATCAATAATCCAATATCGTTATTATCAATCAAGCAATTTGTAATATTTAAAGTATCCGTTCCAGAATAAATGCCATATAGTTTGCTTTTAGTTATTCTTGAATTTCTAAGTACTACGGATGGAGTGAGTATGTTGACTGCTTTACCATAGTTACCCATCCTTTGGATTGTTACGTATTCGAATATTGAGTTACTGCTACCGGAATTTAGTTGAATCATGCCACCATAAATGTTTGAATCAGGATTATTTCCAAAAAATCGGATTGAATCTTCTATTGAGGCACTTGCAATCAGAGTACCATCTATGAGAAAGTTGCTAGAATAAGGAAATGACAATTGTACACCAGGTTTAATGGTTAAGGTTGCATTATTCGCGACTGTCATGCTTCCTTCTAACTTATACAATCCATCAATACTCTTCGGCCATGTTGTGGAACTGTCGATTGTCGTGCCGTTGATGTGCAGGATAGAGAGATTATTATTATAAATATTTAGGATGTCCAGGCTTTGCGGGTGACAAATTATATCTTTTTCATTATTAACGAATTTATTTCCTTGTATGATTAGATCAGTTTGGACTTGCGGACTAAGCGCAATTTTCCCGACATAAATGCCATAATATTCACTTTCAGCAATCAGGCAGTTTCTGATCGTAACTGATGGACTAAAAACAGCGATACTCGCATCATGAGATGTGCTTTTATCTCCCATTTTTTCCAAACTCACATATTCTAGTATGGAATTTGCACTAGAATTATTAAACTGGATAACTCCACCATGAGCATTAGGATTAGAATCGTTTCCGAAAAATCGAATCGAATCTTTAGCAGTTCCAATAGCAAGTAAGCTGCCATTGATAAAAATGCTACTAGAATATGGACGTGTATAATAAGGAAGTGCAACTTCCACACCAGGCTCAATAGTTAATATTGCTTCAGAAGCAACTGTAACACTTCCATCCAACTGATATAAGCCATCATTACTCACCGGCCAGGTGGTTGAACTTTCGATGGTAGTGCCGATGATATGGAGTAAAGATAGATTGTTATCTCTTATAATTGCCAACTCTAGACTTTGTGGATGAATCAAAATATCTTTCGCATTGTTGTGAAATCTGTTTTCTTCGATTAGTGGCTGACTTAGACCAGATATATAAATACCTGCATCCTCACTTTTTTCAATCCGATTATTCTGAATTGTAGGAGAAATGTTGTCCCCAATGTAAATGCCATGAGATTCGTTGTCCTTGATTAAGCAATGCCTAATTGTGACTGAGGAAGCAAATAAGGCTAAACTTGCATCAAAATAAGTATTCTCATCTCCCATTTTTTCAATCGCTACATACTCCAACACAGAATTTACACTATTTTTATTAAACTGGATTACTCCACCATGAGCATTAGGATTTGAATCATTTCCGAAAAATCGAATCGAATCTTGAGCAGTTCCAACAGCAACTAAACTACCATCGATTAATATACTACTGGAATAGGGAAGATTATTATAAGAAAATGAAACATCCGCACCAGCTTCAATAGTTAACGTGGCACCAGAAGCGACTGTAATATTTTTATCCAATTGATAAAAGCCATCATTACTCACCGGCCAGGTGGTTGAACTTTCGATGGTAGTGCCAATGATATGAAGAAAAGATAGATTATTATCTCTAATTATCGCCAACTCTAAACTTTGTGGATGAATCAAGATATCTTTTGCATTGTTGTGAAATCTGTTTTCTTCGATTAGTGGCTGACTTAGCCCAGGTATATAAATACCTGCATTCTCACTTTTTTCAATCCGATTATTCTGAATTGTAGGAGAAATGTTGTCCCCAATGTAAATGCCATGAGATTCGTTGTCCTTGATTAAGCAATGCCTAATTGCGACTGAGGAAGTAAATAAGGCTAAACTCGCATCAAAAGAAGTATTCGCGTCTCCCATTTTTTCAATCGTTACATACTCCAATACAGAATTTTCACTATTTTTATTAAACTGGATTACTCCTCCATGATTATTAGGATTTGAATCATTTCCAAAAAATCGGATTGAATCACTATCTGTTCCCTGAGCCAAAATAGTACCATTAATTATTAAACCATAACTTGGTCTCGGAAATATGATCTCGCTCCCGGGCAAAATTGTCAACGTAATTTCTTCCTGTATTGTGAGATCAGAATTTAGAACATAAGGATTACCCGTGGAATCCCAAACTGTATTGCTTGTAATATAGCCGCCAACATAGGTTTGTGAAAAAGCGCAAGCATATAACAAAAGGAAAGCTAAAAAATAAAGCAACTTAAGACTACTTTTTTTATGTAATGAAGGTCGTTCCATGATTCCTCCATTAAACTTATTATGGATTTAATAATCTGATTCAATTAAGTTCTTGTATCAATAAGATTCTATATTTACTTAGCTAATATGTCTTTATTTCGAATAATTCAAAATCGAGATAATTGAAATTCCACCTAAATACCTCAATATCTTTTTTCAGTACGTGATTCATTTCCATTCGAGGGATTGAGGAAGCTCTATTGAGATTTGGATCGGATTCTTGTTCAAATAAAGATAAAAAACATTCCGCAAAATGTCAACAATTAAATCAACGAGTTGTCATTTTAATCCTAAAAGCATGGTGGAAAAAATGTTTTTCAAAAAATCCCGACCTCATTTCCCATACCTCCCCCAAAAACTTCTCTTCCGCTTGTGTTTTTCACTGAGGTCTTCAAAATATTCCTCATGCGAAACACAATCTCCCCAATCCGTGACC
>WJKD01000783.1 GCA_014729315.1 Promethearchaeota archaeon
CGACAAGGTGGACGAATTCTACGTCAGCCCGGTGAGCCAGAACGTCATCACCTCATTCGGCGTTCGGACAGTTTGGGTGCTGTTTTTTGTTTTTGTGGGGATGGTTGTGCTGGGGGAGGTATTGGTGAGGAGGAAGGTGGGAAAGTAAATAATTATTTGCCACTGATCCACACAGATTAAACACTGATTTTTTTTAAAATTAATAGCAATCCGTGACTATTAAGGTAGAAAGACAAAATAAGGTTTTACCAGCAATGTCTGAAAAATTTTTTCGCAATCATTTATTAAAAATATTTTTTTATTGACATTCAAGAATTTGTTTTTTATATTTATTACATTGTTCTTTCCCGCATAAGCATAAGTATTTCAAGTCTGCTCTATACATTTTGACGTAATTTGAACAAACTCAATTGTATGTTATTTGCTATTTCATAGCACAATACTTTGGACAAGAAATTAAAAACTGCAACACATCGCATCAAACGGATATAGCTATGAAAAAAGAAAAATATCTTCAGGTGTTTAATTATCTCTTAGAATTTTCAAAAATCAGAAGCAAAGCTGTAAGAGATATAAATAGTGCTCCCGCACAATACGTTGAAAAAATATGGTTATCAGATATACCAAAAAATGATAAAATAGATAGTATCCTTGAAGATGATTTCAATGAAGATTCAGAATATTGGCTTAAAATTCGAAAACCGATTCCACCAGAAGCACCAGAATTTCCATCACCACCTAAAAATCTAAAAAACTGGATCGATGAGGATTCACTTGTTTTGAAAGACGAATTTCCTGTTTTAAAAGAATTTATCTTCACCGATGATGATGATAAAAAAATATATTTAGAAGATTATCCCGATATAAAAAACGCCTATAATGAGTATATAGATAATAAATGGTTTGATGATTCTGAAAAATATTGGAAAGATTATGAAAACTATGAAAGACTGCTGAAAGATTATGAAGCAGTAAATTCTATTTATAAAAAACTATTTTCATTAAGCAATAAAACACAACAATTTGGTGAAGAATTTGAATTTGTCCTGGGATTAGGACTCTTATATTTCAAAGAAAATGACGATACACCGTTAATATGCCGGCATATTTTCACCTATGGAGCAGAAATAAAGTTTGATAGCTCTCAAATCAAAATTTCGCCTTCAACGCACATCCAAATCGAAACAGATGCAATTATAGATTTATTTGATCAATTCGATTCCAACAATATTATTAATGCCGAAAAAATTGCATTGAAGTTCGCTAATGATAATAGTTTGGTATCAAATCCGTTTGACAGAAAGAATAAGGAAACCATACAAATATTTGCCGACAGATTGAGACATGATGGTGTCTTTAAAGATGAATTATTTAAACCGAATAAAATGCCCGCTGTACCAACAATTCTATTTGCTCCAGCATTAATTTTGCGTAAAAGAAACACAAGAAGCTATACTGCTCTTTATGAAAAAATAATTAATGATATAAAAGAAAGCGAAGATGTTAATATCTCTACTTTAAATGATATTATTGGTTTTGATGATAATCTTCCAGATGATGAAGGTCCTTCCGATTTTATTAACGATATTGATAATATCTATTTCCCAAAAGAATATAACGATGAACAAATGGAAATTGTTGAGAAAACTAAACGAAATAACAAAGTATTAGTACAAGGTCCTCCAGGAACTGGAAAATCTCATACGATAGCAAATCTTATCTGCCATTTTTTAGCCAATGGTAAAAAGATCTTAATAACAGCATATACAAAACGTGCGTTAGATGTTTTAAAGGAAAAATTACCTGATGATTTTAAAAGCTTAACGGTGAATTTTCTTGGCGGTGATTCTTCATCAATTCAAGATCTTGAATCAAGTGTAAATGAAATCAATGATAAATTATCGAATGCGAACCTTTCCAACGACAAAATAAAAATTGATAAATATGAAAAAGAATTAGTAACGCTAAAAGAAAATAGGAGCTTAAAAAAAAATGAGCTTTTGAAAATAAAAGAGCAAGAATCAAGAAAACAAATAATAAATGAGAATTACCAAGGATTATTAATTGATATTGCTCAAGAAATTGAAAAAGATAGTGTTAAATATGATTGGTTTCGAGATCGCTATCATGATATCAATAATTTCAAGTTAATCGAAAATGTTAAACACTATTCTAAATTAATACAATACTATCAGCAGCTTGATTGTAAAGAATTCGATTATGAAATTCCCGATAAAAATGAATTATTTTCTATTTTAGAATTCAAAGAATATGCTGAAACGAATACATATCTTGTAAAAAATAAAATATCTTTAAATGTATATGATATAATAAAATGCAAGGATCACATTAAAACAAAAGAATTGTTAGATTCTCTATATAAGATATGTCTTTCAATTGAAAAGAAGAAGCAATCTAAAATAAGATCAAAATTTAATGACCTAAAAGGTAATAGGGTAAATTGGGAAAAACGGTTAGTTAAATCAAAAAAAATATTAGATAGTTTAGGACAAATTAATTTAAGGTCCTTAGACAGAAATGTTGAAATTGTATACCCAAAGAATAAAAGCCTGATAGTATTAAAAAATGACGCCACTAAATTATTACATTATTTGAAATCTGGCGGAAAATTAGATGGAGTGTCTTTTAAACTCAAAAAAACCTTTTTACCAAATGAGATAAAGGAAAAGCTATATTTTATAGATTCTGTTATAGTTAATGGAAGCCCTTGTGATACTATTTGGGAATTTTCTTCTGTAATTGAAGATATTAGAGTACGAGAATTATTCCAGGATTTAGCAGAAATTTGGAGTGCGAATATCCAAAATATATCGAAAAAGTATTCTGATTATTTTGATGCATTTAATCAATTGCAATCAATCAGCACAGACCTTTTAAATAATTTCTCAGAAGCTGATCAATTGCTGACAGAAATTAAAAATTATTCTTCAATTGATATACAACATTATGATAGTAATGAAATTAGGAAATACATTGATGACATTGAAAAAAGCAATATTATCAAAAAATTTAAAGATTTCAATATCCGTAAAGAACATATCTGTTTTTATTTATCAAATAATAATTTACATCCAATTTCATTAAAAATAAAAGATGCGATTTCAGAATTTGACAAACTAAAATATAAACAATTATTAGAAGAAATTGATATCATAACATCAAAGAAAATAAAATATAATGAATTCAAAAAACTTGAAACGGAACTAAAATCTTGTTTACCAATCCTGATTGATGATATAATTGATGGTACATTTGACAATAATAATATTAACGACTTGAATGAAGCGATGTATTTTAAACATGCAAAAATCGAAATTCAGAAATTATTAGACGAAGATTACGAAAAAGAATTAATCACAGATTTAATTTCATATAATTACAGAGAAAAGAAACTTATTTCAAAAATTGCTTCTCTCAAAGCCTGGATTCATGTTTTATCGAATTTACAGCAAAACAGAATATTACGTCAGCATTTAGAAGCTTGGGTACTAGCTGTAAGGAGGATAGGAAGAACGGGAAGAGGGAGAAGAGCATTAAGGTTTCGAAATGAAGCACAAAAACAAATGGAATATTGTAAGACAACAGTTCCATGTTGGATTATGCCTTTATACAAAGTTGCAGAGACAATATCGCCAGAACAAGGAATTTATGATTATGTTATTATTGATGAAGCAAGTCAATTAGGTCCCGAAGCTCTTTTTTTATTTTACATTGCTAAAAATATTATTATAGTTGGTGATGATAAACAAACATCACCTGAGTATGTTGGAGTAAATGCTGACACAATGAATCCTTTTATTAATAAATACTTGAAACGAATACCTTTTGCTAATTTTTTCGATACACAGTTTAGTATTTTTGACCAAGCAAAAATATTTTGTGATGGGTTTACCGTTCTAAGAGAACATTTTAGGTGTATGCCTGAAATTATTGAGTTTTCGAACAAATTGTTCTATGCTCCTGATGGAAAAAGTTTATACCCGTTAAAACAGTACTCAGAAAATAGATTAGAACCTTTAAAACACGTTTTTTGTGGAAAAGGTTATGTTGAAGGTAGAAATCAAAATATGATCAATAGAGTTGAAGCAGAAGAAATCTCCGTAAAAATTTTTGAACTTATTAATGATAAGAATTACAAGGGAAAGACTTTCGGTATTATATGTTTACAAGGTAAAGCACAGAGCGCTTTAATTGAAAATATATTATTAAAAAAAATTGGAGAAAAAGAGTTTAAAGAACGAAAAATAGTGTGTGGTAATTCAACAAGTTTTCAGGGCGATGAACGGGACATTATCTTCCTTAGTCTCGTAACTGCACAAAATCATAACCGCAGCTCACTGACTCGTCCAGAGGATGAACGACGTTTTAATGTTGCTGTAAGTAGAGCAATTGAGCAGATATGGCTGTTTCATTCTGTTCAACTTGAAGATTTAAGCAATACATCTGATCTAAGGTATAAATTAATAGATCATTTTCAAAATTACAAGGCGAATAATATTTTATGGAAACATAAAATTGATAGAAAGTTGGGAAACCAACCAGAACCTTTCGAAAGTTGGTTTGAAGTTGATGTATATAATGATATTGTCGGCCAAGGTTATTCTGTCATCCCACAATACGAAGTGGCAAAAGGCAAATATAGAATTGATCTTGTAATATTATGTTCCGATGGCAGTAAAATAGCAATTGAATGCGACGGTGATAAATGGCATGGTGCAGAACAATATCAAAATGACTTGATGCGTCAAAAAGTTTTAGAGAGATGTGGATGGCAGTTTTTTAGAGTAAGGGGTGGGGAATACTATTCTAATCGAGTTAAAACACTTGAACCACTTTGGGAGATTTTGAAGGAAAGACAAGACAATAATAAACCAAAATCAAATTCCGAAGAAAAGAAAAAAATAAAAGATGAAGAATTAAATCCAAAAAACAAGAATCATGTTCACAATGTTAGTAAAAACAATAAAAAAATATATAGTAAGCAAAAAAATTTATTTGATGATAATGTTGAGCAAATTGCTCTATCAAAAGAAATTATAAATAAGCATCAATTTCAAAAAATTATTAATGTAAGCCAAGAAAATAAATCAAATGGTAAATCCGAAATATTGGTTTTTACAAATAAATTCAATGTTTACAAAACAAGAGATAATGGCTTCTATAATAAGCAACATATTCTTGATTCGATTAACCTTGAGAACAATGAGAAATATATCTATATCACAAGAACAGAAGATTTTTCAGGATATATGTTATTTGGTTTTGAAAATGGAAAAGTTGCAAAAATATTTATGGATAGTTATAAAACTGAAACTCAGCGAAAAAGGTTGAAAAATGCATTTAATAATAATTCAAAACTTGTATTCATAGATTATATTAAGGACGATGTTGAGCTTGTTGCGATAAGTTCTATTAATAAGGTTTTAATTTTTGATACTGCTCAGATCAATCCCAAAGGGAGTAAAACTTCTCAAGGAAATCAGGTGATGAAACCAAAGAACAATAGTCTAATGAGAAGAATTAAAAAAGCTAACCAAGTTAATTTTATAAATATTGACTATTATAAAAAGAATATTCCAGCAACAGGGAATTATCTTTTATCCGGGGATAAATTTTGATTTAATTAAAAAAAGCTAAAGAACAACTATCAAGTTGGAAGTACTAACAGGAATTATTAAAATGATTAAAAAGTCAAACACTACTTGCTCTGGCAAATATATCGAGAAAACTCCCCACCCACATATCGTTAAGGTTGAGGAAGTCGCCAGCGGTGAGCCAATTATTTTAGGTACTGGAATAATGGTGCGGACCATTATCGAACAGTATCAATTGGGCAGTTCGATTGAGGAGATTTTATGGGATTATCCAAAGTTGTCTTCGGCTCAGATGCATGATGCAATTTCATATTATCA
>WJKD01000784.1 GCA_014729315.1 Promethearchaeota archaeon
CCATAATTGCCCACATTAAGATGAAGGAAACTATTCAAAATTTTAGCTTTCTAGATATTTTAAAAAGCGAATAAGTTGAACCAGAGCTAAAAGATCGAATTCAGATATAAAATAATTAAGCTAAAATTTTTTTTCTTTTTACTTGACTTTCAAAGTTATTTTATCTAATAAGATCTCACGGGTTCTAATTAATAAACCTTTTTTTTTTGTAACTACGATAAATTACGTCCCCTTAAATTGCTTCAAGTCCAGAACCTTAAACAAAGTGCGCTGCAAGGCAGACATTTTGGTGAGGAGCACCTCAGGAGTGTGATCATCGCCGTAATTTAAATGAATTTCCTTGATCTCCTCTAAAGCTTCAAGGCATTTATCTTTGGACGCCGCGATACCGGCTAAGGTTATCTTCCGATAAAGCAAATTGGAAAGAAGTAGAGCCAACACGCTGATAAAGAAGTGCGCTCGTATCATCTTATCTGTCCAAACATACATGGGCATTATACTGAGCCGCTCTCGTTTATTCAATTCCTTAAACTGGCGTTCCACGTCAATTTGTGCCCGATACGTCTTGACAATGTCCACCGTGCTCCACTCGTTCCTGCTGGAAAAAATGAGAGTCTTCCCTAAGAGTCTTAAATATTCGTCCCGAGCCGCAGAGTCGATTTTCCACGTTATCTTCAACCCGTTCCCTTCTTTTCCAATGGAATAAAGAATGATTGCCCGTAATTTCTTGTTTTTAAGAATATCGCGTTCGATCTTCGTCACTACCTTTTTAGCGTCCTTCCATTGCGGCTTCGTATTCAGTTTGTCCTTAACGAATTCCTCCAATTTCAAGAGTGCCTTATAAACCTTCTTGTCAAGGGCGTATTCTTGTAAGGAAAACGTATCTTCGTCAAAGGTGATAATTAGAGTGTTTTGCTTCCCCTTCCCAAGATACACGGTCGTTGTAGTTCGATATCCGAGCACTTTTTTTCCGTTTTCTTTTGTCCACAAGACCTCGTAGTTGGCTAAAGGGACTTCCAAGAGAGGTTTCGAAACCTTCATGGAAGGGCGGATACTGCTGACGAAATGGATGCCTTTCGCATCCAAGAACTTATAAGCGCCCTTAGAATTGTTTCCCTTGTCAAAAACTAAGGTGATCTTAGGAAAGTCGAGTCCGATGGCGTTGAACCTGCCTTCCATGAGCGTAAGGGCTTCTTTAAAGTGTGAAACGTCGGGAACGCTTCCCCCGTAGGTCTCGTGCATCAACGGCAGGTTACACTCGCCTCGAGTCACCAATAAGGACATGGAAACCTGTCGCAAGTCGCGTCGCTTTTTCTTGTTATTTCCCCGTTGAGCGAGGGTGTTTTTCTTGTATTCCCGAATGTAGGTGAAAAAATTAGTCGGGTCAAACAAGAAACAATCCGATTCTAACCCGAACTCTGAATATATTTTCTTGCAAACCTTCGCTTCGATACACCTGATAACCTCCCGGTCTAAATAGCCCATCTGGTTTAAAATGTTTTGCGTGGTCAAGAACTTAGAAATACCCGGAAATTGGCGCTTGAGCGCCGTTTTATCAAACCATGTTCGTACCTGACTCTTGGAATTTAACGCAACGGCGCGATTTATTGCAAGTAAGGAAATATATTCCCCGACCGAAAACCCCTGTCCTCGTTTAATCGTGCACTCATTAATTATATCGACCAACCCGATCTCTCTACAAGTGGAAAAGAGCCCGTAAACCAAACCAAACGCACGCTCCACAGCCTCTGGAGGCTTTTGGGACAGCTTGCGCTTAATTTCTTGAAGATTTTCCTCTACTTGGTCTTTTCGGCATAGAAGTGTCTCCCAAATTCGTTTGGACTTCCCATTCACGCGTTTATTATGTCCCAGATAAAGATATTTGTAAGTTTTATGTTTCTTCTTAACGCGCTTTTCAAATACGAATACCATGATCTTAATTTGTTACCACATATATATAAATCTTTCGGTAAAGGAGGGGAAAAACTAAGGAATTGATACTGAAGAGTTTCCACCACGCGCGCGTATCACCTCTTTTTCTTTACTCTACTCCTCCAGGGACGCCATGAAAAAAACTCCAAAATGAAGTGATGAGAATGTACGATTACAGCAAATCCATAAATTTTGTCGCTGTTTTGCATCGATTTACGAAAATTTAGAAATATTGTATTAAATCCCGGAAAAAGGGCTTCATTTGTAAGATGTCCGACAAAATTTATATGAAAGAAAAAATTTAAAATAGCTATCTTCTATCTTTGAAAGTCAAGTAAAAGAAAAAGAAAAAGCAGAGGTTCAATAAAAGGTTAAAGTTCTAAAAGTTCAAACAATTCTACAACATGAAATATCATGTAAATTATTCCGATTACTAAAACGGTTAGAATTAATCCAGCAGCCAATAAAA
>WJKD01000785.1 GCA_014729315.1 Promethearchaeota archaeon
ACAACTTAAGGAAACACCTGATGTAGTTATCCTCCACAGAGCTATCGATGTGGAACAATCAAAGGATACTGAATTATCTCCTGATGCCCAACAACGTCAAAGATGGGCTCTATTACCACAAATAAAAGCTATTTATAAGGACCAAAAGCTTGCTTCTGGAAGAGATCGTGTATTAGTTGCTGTTGCAGGAGGTATAGAACCTGAAACTGCTAAATACGCTCTTCAAGCGGGAGCTGATGTACTTATTGTTGGTAGATTTATAGCCTCTGCAAAAGATGTAAAATTTGCGATGAGAAGGATTTTAAGCGTATTACCAGGATATTCGGACATTGATCTAAAAAGAGTCCACTCTGAGGACGACGATACCAACGGTTTAGTAAAATAATTCACTTAAACTATTTTCTTTATCATAGATTTTCTTTTTTAACTACTTAATTTATATTGTTTTCTCATTTATAAAAAAAGGGAGAATGATTGAATATAAGACTTTTTTAGGAGTAAAGAGATAAAAAGTAATATAAAAAGTAAATTTTTAAAATTTTAGAGTTTAATCGGCCTAGAATTAGCCTGAAAGATGGGTCCGATAAACTGACTATAAAGCCTCGTTATTTCTTCTTGATTGCTTACAATCGAAACCATTTCAGCTTCTTTGTCAGTATGAGGTGCAATAATTACTTCTTCAGCGTCCCTAGTAACCGCAAAGTATTCTCCAGGAGTTGAAAGATTTCGAAATTGTATGTTCCCTAACTGAAGCATCTTTTTAATAATACCTTCGTAGGCTTGCATATCCCAGTGAGATGTAAGCATGAATCGAGCTGCTTTCCTTTGGTAAGCGTATTCTGAAATCACTTGTAATATCTCGGGAACTACGACAGGAGTAACGATTATGATTGAAGATTTGGTTCTATAAATCGCATCTTTTACAGCGTTGATAAAAGCATCTCTTCCAATCGTATGCCAAGTCATTACTTTTGATAATTCTCCAATAGAAGCTGATGCGTTATGGATATCTTTCAGTTTTTCTTCGTTTGTTTCGGCAAGTTCAGTGGCATCGTCTATAGAGTTCATAAACTGAAGAGTAAAATCCGCAATTGCGTCTTTAACATTCTGTATTGTGTTGCGCGTGGTATTATTTAGAGTATTCTGCATGGACTCCGCATTTTCCTTATATTTTTGTTTGTGGTTTTCGAGCGTTTTCGATAATAAATTATTCATTTCTGACGATTCTTCGTTCCAAAGTTGAATTTCACCGTCTATCATTTGCGAAAGATCCGTTTTAGATTTATTAAAATCGCTTCGAACCTTTTCTAATAATGTATTGAATATCTCTCTTTGGAGCGTCTTGACTTGTTCAACATCTTGAGCAAAGGTATTTGAATGTTCTTCGTTTTTGGTTGTTGTATTTTTTAAGTGATCGTTTATATTGGCAATTTGATTTTCTTTGAAATTATTAATATTAGCTATCTGATTGTCCTTGTATTGGTTGATTGATCTCATTTGTGTCTCAATTTCTGTTGAGAGGTCTCTTTTTCCGCCTTCTGTCTTAGCATCGACGTCTTTTACCCAGTCCTCGTTTTTTCGTTTTATATCTTTATCAAAGTCGGTATAATGACGAAGAATGTCGTCTCTATGGCGATTAATCGACTCATCGTATTGTTTCTGATGTTGACCCAATTTGCTCTCTAATGAGTCTTTCAACTTGATGGTGGTGTCATTACAATCTTTTACTCCACTTTGAAGTGTATTATCAATTTCACCCGCCATGTCTGTTGCCAGCGTTTCTAATTCTGCGCTAATTGTTTCTTGGGCTTTTTTATCCAGATCAGTAGTTTCAGTAGAAAGAGATGTGTTTTCTTCAGACATAACATTCGATATCTCTGATTTGAGTTGATCTGTAGTAGATTTTGTTTCAGAGATATATCTCTCTGTTTCTTTGATAAATTGGTCCTTCATCGGTTCTGTATATTTTAATACATTTTCTATTGTTGTTTCATGGCGGGCTTTGTATTTTGCTTTTTTACCTAACCAGAAAAATCCCTTACTCGCCATGTCTTCTGAGAAATCGGTAAAGCGATTTGCGTGTTCTAACAGGTTATCTATTAAAGTAATCGTAGTTTTCTTAAACTCAATTGTCTGATTAGTTAATATATTGTGTCTCTCTTCGGCAGTGTTCTTTAATTTCGATTCAAGATTTTCTGTAGTAGTCTGAACGTGTCGGATATGCTCACCTAATAATTTAGAAATCTTTTCCTTCAAATCAGTGACAATCCTATTCATCCGTTCTAGATATTTCTCAAGAATTTGCTCCATTTTAGGTTTTAATTCGCTAGCAATATTGCGGTGTCTGTTAACGTGATTATCTAAATCTTTTTTCAGTTCTGTTTCTAAATCATTTACTCTTTTTCCAAAATCTTCTAACAAATCTTTGATTAAATTTGTTAAGTCGTCTTTTGTAGCGTTTATTGCCTCTTCGTTTTTTTCAACAAAAGATTGTGAAATTGATTTTAATTCAGAATTCAATGTATTAATA
>WJKD01000786.1 GCA_014729315.1 Promethearchaeota archaeon
CAGCTTTGTTTTAATTTTCACTTAAAAATTAAAAAAAAAAAGATAATAGAATCACTCTGCTTCTCTTAACTGTTCTTTTAATTGTTTTGATTTTTCTGGAGTTATATCGTAAAATTTCCAAAAGATTAAGACTCCAATACCAATAAATATAGCGGGAATAACCCCAAAATGGAGTTGAATTCCAAATATTGCACTTGCAGATTGGGTGGATCCTCCTTCCACAAATCCGGTTATTTCATGAACAAACGCTAGAGTCAAGGCTTGAATCACTCTTGCTAAATTAAGAAAGAATTGTCGTATACCACCATAAGTTGCCTCCTTCCTTCTTCCTGAAATAACTACAGATTCGTCTATAACATCGCTATAAATTGGCGTTATCATCACCCAGAAGCCTCCAAATGCCAAACCATACAAGAAGATCACTATCATCACGCCCGCTAAAGTGGTTACGAATGTGAGGGGAAATGCGAAAATCGCCATAAAACATGCGCATATTATCCATGTCAGCCGATTGTTTCCCGACTTATTAGTATACCAAATCCAGAAGGGAAGAGAGATCAACCCACCAACAAATAACATCAAAATAATAACAGTGACTACGTCAGCTTCAACATTGAGGATGAACCTTGTGTGATAAAACACCGATGCCTGCATAATTTGGATCATTGCTTGATATAAAATATAAAGGAGCAAAAATGCCATGTAATTTTTCTGTGTCAGAACACCCTTAAGAGATTTGAAAAATGGCTCTTTTTCTTCAGTTTCGTAGGTCTTAAGATAATACTCAACCATCGGTTTATCGTCTCTGACACCAGGTATCATAAGAAACCAGCAGACCACGCTTATTCCAACACAGACCCAAGCCATTAAAGCGTAAGAACTAATGTTTCCGTATCCTATTATCAATGGTGGTACAACAAAAGATAAAATCACTCCGATAAATCCAAGATAAACCTCGAAAGTGGCGATGCCTCTTCGTTCTTTCTGATTTCTAAATTTATCAGGGCCCAGCGCCCAGAAGTTTATGGTGAAAAAACTTTCTACAGTATCGAAAATGCATGTTGTAAAGACTAACCATCCGAATAATCCAAATTGTGAGTCTTGGAGAAAAACGGGTGGTGAGAAAATCAAGACAAAGAATAATAGCATTGGAATGAAGAAGATTATGATAAAGGGAAATCGGCGTCCCCATTTTTTTGTCCACTTAAAAGGTCGATCGGTTAAGTATCCAACCAACGGATCGTTGAAAGCATCGTATACGGCATATATAGCGATTCCTAAGCCCGCCAAGAGCGAATTCAACCCAAGTTCAGCTTCGTAGAAGAAGAAGATCAAAATGCTTAGAACTCCTTGGATCAATTCAATAGCTATACTTGCCACGTTCATAGAAGCCATTTCTTTCTTTGAATGTTTTATGAGGGGATATCCTCTACCCGAGTTTATTTCAGCCATTGTTAGTTTCCTTTTCTATTTTTTAATTATATTCTTAAATTTTATATGGTTTTACATTTGCTAATCTGTTATATAAATTTTTACACGAAGAAAATTTGATGGCTAAATTAAAAAAAAGAATTAAAAAGATGGAAATTTAAAAAAAAAAATTTAATCAGAAGCAAGATCTTTTAACATTCCGGCGTCAATTTTGTTGAATTCCTCAGCGTAAGGAACACCATATTTTTCTCCTATTTCTCCATAGACTACTTTTACTAATAAATTAACTCTTATAGCATTTGGGACATCCTCTTCGAGAAGCTCCACATATAAGCGATTTGCGCGTGCCAGTAATAAATTTTGATGAAACCAGTTGTTCATCACAGTTTTGTGCTCCGATATTGCTTTTATTTTTTGGTCAACAAAATCAGTTATATCTACATGAAAATTGATAACTGTTGGATTTCGGGCAAAGAGATATCTTTCTCCAACGCAGTGAATTGATAATCCTTCTTCAAAATGTTCTGGATAACATAAATCAAAAGATGCTTGCCAGCAGGCTTCGTTCACAGCTCTTGCGGTGATCACATGGTCCATGTTCTCTTCGTCTGTCCCATTTAAGTCAAATGTTACTACCACATCGGGTTTATATTTCCTTATGAGATAAATTAATCTTTTTCGCAATTCCATATAATCCACTCCTACTAAGGTATCCGTTGGATAGTCCATATGGACGATCTCCTCAGCACCGAGTGCCTTATATGCCCTTTCCACTTCTTTTTTGTTTCGTCGGATACATTTCTCCTTAGTTAATCCCACACAATCCCAATAATCGTCCGTAATTCTTACGCAGATTAGTCTATTTCCTTCAGCTGCAAGTTTCGACAATGTTCCTCCTGACCAAATTGTCAGATCGTCAGCGTGTGTCCCAAATCCGAGGATTGTTTTGTAGACAAAAAGCTCCTTTACTGTTTTACGGACAATTTCAGGCGCTTTTGCTCCAACTGATTCTGTCTCGTGTCCAATAAATTTTCCATTTTCAATCTCGTCCACCCATACTTGCGGTTTTAATCGATATTCTTCTAGAGGAATAAAGTAGCCAATTGCGTCGTTTGAATTTGCTATAAAGATTATATCTTTATTAGAATTTTGTTCAATAATTTTCTCAAATAATCCTGGAAAGGGTTCTCCAGGTATATGCACGAGATGTAAATTTCCTATCCGAATCTTACTTATCGTTGTTTTGGCAGAATTATCTGCCAGATCCCTCGTGAAGATTCCTATTGTGAAAAGAAGCTGAAAATCAGGATTTTCGAGTTCAATTTCCACCCGACGATGACGAATTTCAATAGGCGTAGTTTCTAGCTTTTTAGCGTTTGATGAAATTTTCTTAATTTCAGAAAAAACTTCGTCAGCAAATAGCTCCATCTTCTCGAATCCCTCTTCACAATATATGGGCGATTGTGAACCGCATAAACCCATGCCGAATAGTGAAATCCCTCCTAACTCTCTTTCGATTTTATCACACACAATTCCCGGATAATCTCCGGAGATTGACAAGTTTTCTCTAGTCGTCATTTCAGGCTGAGCTGTATAGGTCCATAAACTTGCTATTAATTCCTTGTTAGCAACGAATTTAAGCAGAAATAAATCCCCGCAGATCTTTTCTTTAATTCTATAATTTTCAATTAAGTTTTCTATAGAAGATTTGGCTAATAAAATCTCAACCTCTATTAAATTCTCTTCTGCTTCAGCTACAGCGTTTACAATTTGATCAATAAGAAAGTATTGATATTTGTTATTAATTCCACTCTTACCGATTATAGGCCCCCATAATCCCATTGTGTCTGGACCGGCGTGCGTATGGGTTGACCAGATGTAGATTTGTCTTTCAGAGTATCCGTAACCTGCCAACTTGTCTCTCACTTTATCTACAAAATCACCTAACAACCCAACGCATTCTACTGAAACTAAAGCAATTTTAGTTTCACCATCGTGTAATACTATAGCACGTGCAAATATCGTATCGTGAACACCATCTACTTTAGGTGCCATCATAGTAAGGTAACCCGCTACATATGTATCCCCCACTTCTTTTGGAGGCACAATGTTCTTTTTCGAGGTTCCACATTTTATAATTGACATTTCTTTCATCAACTTGATTATATAAACTTATAATTAAAGAATCAATTTTGCTACTAATTAAATTTGTGAGATTTGAGTTATTATGAGATTCAACGGATTTTAATAATCTAATCAAGGATGATATTATTGAAGGGATCCATTTAAGAATAAATTAAAAATAAACTAAATTAGTTAAAGATATCAATTTATACTCTTATAAGCAAAATATAGAACCGGGGAAAATTTTTGAGATATAAAAAAACAATAATTATAACTTAGTTCTTTAGTCAATTTTCAGTTAGGAGTTTTTAGGATCTCACGAAACTCTGATTCCCAATCAAAATCTTTTTCTTTTACTTCGGAGATAGGCAAGCTTCCTTGGATTACCGGAACATCCTTGAATCCAGAACCGGTAATTAGACAATAAATTACATCGTTGTTCGTTATGGGTCCTTCTTGCTCAAGCTTTTTTAAAGCAGCAATTGTTACGCAACTTGAAGGTTCGGCAAAAATACCTTCGAAACGACCTAATTCTTTTTCGGCCTCAAGTGTTTCTTCGTCTGATACTGATATAGCAAACCCCTTGGATTTTTTCACTGCTGGTATTCCAGTGTGACAATCTAAGGGAATGTCGTCGGCTAAAGCAGTACTTATCGTGTTTATATTTTCCCAAGGATTCTCAAATAAGTAATCGGGCTTTAAATCTTCATGAATTGCGTTCACAAACGGAGCACAACCTTCAGGTTGGATTGCAATCAGTCTCGGTAAGAAATCTATAAAATCCAATTGGTATAGCTCCTCAAAACCTTCGAAAATGCCGCTTAAAAGGCCCGAACCTCCTACTGGAATTAAAATAATGTCCGGTAATTTAGAATCATTAACTTTACATTGAATCGCGATTTCATAGGCTATAGTCTTAGCTCCATTAATAATAAATGGGTTGTATATTGCTGCGGTGATTAAATTTGCCATATTGAATTTCTGACTGGCATCTTTTACTATTTTGGAAATGAATTCGGTAGAATCTGACTTAATTTTTACTACGTTCCCGCCGTACATTTTTATTTGGGTAATTTTTCCTTCAGGAGCGATTGAAGGTATTAAGATTATATTCTTCAAACCTGCTCTTGCCGAATATGCGGCAACTGCGGCCCCAACGTTTCCAGAACTCATTGTGATCACAGAATTTTTTCCAAACTCGATTGCTTTACTAACACCCATTGATATTTGACGATCTTTAAAAGAGCTAGTTGGATTCAAATATTCCAGTTTAAGATATAAGTGATTAAGATTATATTGCTTTGCTAATCTATTACTCCTTAATATTGGGATATTGCCCTCCATTAGAGAGACAATATTTTTTCTCTTTAGCAACGGTAAAAATTCAAAAAAAGACCACATTGATAATATTCTATTATTAAAAAAATCTGATTTGGATACATTCTCATTCAAGTAATCAATGCTCATCTTTACTGTTAGTGAACCTCCACATTTAGGGCAATTTTGAAATTCTTCTCGTTCGATTCCTATTTTATTTCCACATTTCAAGCACTCAAGACGATACTTTTCCAATTTACACGCAACTCCTTCTAATATCCTTTAAATAAATCATATAGCTTAGAATCTTAAATTAATTAGTTTAACATTAATTTTTTTTAAATTAATTCATTTAACCACATGAAATAATATGGGAAAAATTAAGAACATACTCTTTTTTTGCTGGGGAAATTCCTGTCGTTCGCCTTGCGCTGAATATATTGCCAAAGGATTAAAGGCTTCAAAATATAAAGAGGAATTGAAAGACGTAAATTTTGAGTCTGCAGGATTTTATAACTTTTACGATTACGCTCAACCAGAAACTGTTGAATTCATTGAAAGTAAGGGAATTGACATGAATGATTTCCAAGGTCAAATTATTAATGATAAGCTGTTGGAAAAACAAGATTTAATATTAGGAATGGAAGATAGGCGCCATATTCGCAGATTAAAAAGAAAATTTAGTCACATCAGAGATATTGACAAAAAAGCGCATCTTCTTTTAAAATACGCTGGAGCCAGTGGAGATTTGGACATTGAAGATCCTATTAATCTTCCTAAAGAAGATTATTGGAGGTTATTAGAAAGAGTGGCATGGGGCGTGGAGAAAGCCATCGAAAAAATTATAAAAATAAACAAAAATGAATTGGATTGATTCAATTTAGGAAGATTCATTTATTCTCTTTATTTTCTTTACAGCCCTCTTC
>WJKD01000787.1 GCA_014729315.1 Promethearchaeota archaeon
CATCGATTGATCTTTTGCAGTTACAGTTGATTTGAAAAATTCATCAGGTAAATTTCGTTTGATAGCGCTCATAATTTTTCGTGGTTCGGTCATTCCTTTTACTGCATTGAAAATGCGTTTGGTTACCGATTTTGGGAGTGAGCCTTCTTCTAATAACCTGGTGACATCTTTCAGGTATTCATCTTCAATATCCGTAAATCCGTGGTATTTCCGCATTTCTCTGGATTTAATTATTTTCAATATTCTCACTGCATTGTCACGCCCTCTTTTGGGTGCAGTTTCTTCTATTTCCTCTTCCGTGAGATCATCAATGAGCGCTGTCTTATTTTTATCCAGTAGCTCATAATAATTGCTCAGAATTTTTTCTTTTTTCGTTTTTGATTCACATTCAAATAATTTTGCCGCTGTAATAAAATCGAGCTCCTTTGCTTCATATTCATCGGCTAACTAAAATTTTTCAAGCGTCCTTTTTCTGAAAAATGTCAACAGCGAATATTCGTTCAGATTGATATTTTCTTTTATCTTGCGAGCTGTCCGGGCTTTTTTAGGAAGCGTCTTTATCTTTTGGAATAGCTTTTCATTATTATCCCGAATATCTTTAATAACCGTTAAATATTTTAATTCGCTTTCATCTTGTTCATCTTCACCGGTAATGAATTCTTTTGACGTCAGTTTGTTAAACAATTCGAAAGATTTAATCTCCTCGCCGTCTGTTAGCAACCTGGCGTCATTCCCCAGCATTTCTATGAAATAATGGATTTTGGCAACCGCCGCTTCTTTTAATTTAATAATATCATTGGATTGCTGGGTGGGAAAAAAGTTATAGGTATAAATTTCATCGAAAGGCGTGTCCACTCGATTTATACGACCAACCCGCTGCACCATTCGGGTAGGATTCCAGGGGATATCATAATTAATCACAACATTGGACGCATGTAAATTTACACCTTCGGATAGTACTTCTGTAGTTACTAAAATTCGATAATCATTTTTCGGATTCTTTGCTTTTGCATCAAAATTTTGAATGACTTTATTCAATACAGCTTTTTCAGAATTTCCATGATAAATAAGCGTTTTTTCTCTTAATTGCTTTTCCAGATTTTCATGCAGATACTCAGCAGTTTCTCTCGACTCCGTGAAGATAATACATTTATTTTCAGTCAAACAGCCATCGTTTTTAATGCAATCGATAAATTTCTCCAATTTGGGATCATTGCCAACAGTCGCCCAATCCGCCTGTATCTTTTTCAGAGTTTTTAAATCATTGACTAATTTTTCTCGTAGCTCAGGCTTGAATGCATCGGCAGGATATTCCTCAGCTTTTTCTTCATCGATTAATTGCTGTATCGCTTCGTAATCTTCATTCAAAAAATAATCAATAATCCGGTACCAATATTTCTTGCTGAAGAAAACTTTCCCCTGGTCGAATGCCTTGATAAAATTTTCATAAGAATTAATAAACCGATCCAGTGTATTTTTGAATGCAAAAAAACTGCTTTCCAATCGTTTTACTAACAATGTTTTCATGAAGCTGCCCATATTCCGTTGGGACGTTTTATCGAAATCGCTGAGCTCTTCTTTTAAATACAAAAGGGGAGTGTAACGAGCATAAGAGAACGTATCTTTGTCAGTGACAAGTTTTATCGTATCACTAAAAATACGATCCAGCGTTTCGTCCAGTTCATAGAAGATCGGTTCCGGTGGCGCTACTTCTGGAAATTTCAATCCCTGAACGTTGAGGTCATTTTGAAAATATTTCGCAATTTCGGATCGGGTCCGCCGCACCATGATATGTTTTAATACCCGATCCCGAATCTGTTTTGAATTATCCTGAACTACTGCCATGTATTCTTCATAATCTTCCTTGCGGTCCAGATCTTTCAAACGTTTTTGCAATGAATTAAAAAAGTGATCCAGATTCTTAATTCCCGGAATCGTGCTGTTTTTCCCTTTTTGGAATAATTTAATTTGAGTCAGAATATCAATAGGGCTGTTATTCAAAGGCGTTGCAGTAATAAGAATAACTTTCTTTTTCCGGCAAATCCGTGCCAGCTTTTCATAACTGATATTATTTTCATTTCTGAATTTATGTGCTTCATCGATAAATACGTTATCGTACCGATCCGTACCCCAGTCAATGATTTTATCCAGTTTACCGACAGACTCAAACTCAGCCGGTATCTTAAAATCATGAAAAACATTTGGCCAGGAGTTGGGATTTTCCCGATTCAGAAGTGAAGGAGATGCGATTACAAGATTTCGACCGGGTATTTGATTGGCGAGAAGCGCTGAAATATATGTTTTGCCCAGTCCAACGACATCGGCTAAAAACACGCCGCCATATTCAACTAAAATTTTCTTAGCATTAATAACCGCCTGTTCCTGATATTTCAATTCCATAAATCCATGCGGAAAATTTTTATAAAAAAGCTGATCATCGATGCTCAAATCTTCTTTGAAATATTCATACAGAAATTTCAAATATAATTCATACGGCGTAATTGTATCGTTGAGGTATGTTCGTTTATTGACTGTTTCAACGCAATGGTCCGAGACATCAACTGCCTCGTTCCATAGTATTTCAAACTGTTCCAGCGCAAATTTAACATCAATACTATTTTTCAATTGCACGTTAAATTCACGATTGGCGACAAAGCCCGATTCACTGAAATTGCTCGAACCGGTAATCACATCACCAAAATCCCTGTCCTCCTCATGATATCGACTGATATAAACCTTTGCATGGATATTCCGGCTCGG
>WJKD01000788.1 GCA_014729315.1 Promethearchaeota archaeon
TAATTATGATAACTAAATTTATTCTATTTCATTATGCCTCTGTGGCTCAGTGGTAGAGCAACTGACTTGTAAATGGTATTAAAATTGCTAAAACCAATGGATTCAGTAGGTCGGGGGATCAATACCCCCCAGAGGCTTCAGCTCTGTTATAACTATTCATTCTTTTAAAAAACAGTTTTTATAAACAACTATAACGTAAGTTATTTATGGTCGAAGAAATTACTTATAAAAAATATTACTCCTACCTTTTTGCGTTCTTTTATTTAGTTCAAGGATTCGTTCAAGGCATTCCTTTCCTCGTTTTTCCTCCCTATTTAGCTAAGATTTTAGGAAATAAGTATGATATCGCGCAGTGGTTGATAGTTGCTTCAATTGGAAGTTTTCCATGGGCGATAAAACTGATCATAGGGATTGCTAACGATAAATGGGGCTCGAAAAGGTTGGGAAGGAGATTTCCTTGGATCGCAGGATTTGGTATATTCGGAGCAATATGGTGGTTTATCATGGCAGTATATCTTCCCACTGACGAAACTATCTATGTTTATTTTGCGATCTATTATTTTATGACTGCGTTAGGAATGGCGTTTGCTGATACTGCGTTAGACGGACTAATTTTGGATGTTACACCCAAGAGTAAACTAGCTAAAGTCCAAGGTTTTACGTGGACATGTCTGTTGCTTGGAATGGGTGCTGGGGGTATAATTTTAGGGTTAATTTTTCTATCATTAGACGCAATACCTACATTATTCATTTTAACGGGCGTCTTGATGATTATCGCGTGTGTTTCACCTAAGCTGATTAAAGAACTTCCGTATTATAGCATAAAAGCAAAAAAATTCGGAAGAGATGTCTTAAAAATTTTTGCAAAACGGAAAAATTGGAAAGTCTTTTTATATGTGTTTTTCGGAGCGATGACCGGACTAATTATCCTACGCTTCTTTAATTATTTAATCTTGATTAGTTTAGGAGTCATAAGCGTTGATAACACGATATTATCCATAAAATCTGGAAACGCAGTCGATTTGTTAGGATGGGATTCGACATTTTATGTTCTTAACGGGATAGGCACAATCATCGGGTCGATGACTGCGGGTAAATATTCGGATAAAAATAGGAGAAAGTCCATACTCCTAGCTTACATTATATACATGCCCTTTTTAATTATTAGCATTATTCCATTTGTTCTCATGGGGGATTTTGCTTTAGTATTGATTTATGGATTAATTGGGCAAGTAATTTTTGGGGCAATCCAAGGAGCTTTAGTAGTTGCCAGTCAGACGATTAACGGTGATATTGCGCGAAAAGAATATCCACATCTAAAAACGACTTATTACGCTTTAATCATCTCATTCTGGAACGGTGGTCAATCTTTTGGACAATTAACTGGAGGTCTATTATTCTCAGTATTAGCAGTCATATTATTCGATTTTTATGTGCTTTACTTTATATTAACCGTTTTTTGTGCCGTAATGTTGTTGATTAGTTTTGTGCTTTTTCGATCGATTAATCCAGAATTGTACGAATTCGAACATTTAATAGAAGGAGAAGAAGATAAAGCATATTTCGCTTAAGCATATTTAATTAATGAAATTCGCTTATTATCTAATTTTTTTATTAATTATTAATACTAACTCATGGATATCTATTGACTAAACAGCGACATTATAATAGAATAAAACCTTAAATCTTCTACAATAGCTATACATGAACAAGATCAAATGGACTCATTAGGTTTTTTTAAATGAATAAAATTAATCGCTTCATTTTGTGTATAATTGATGATGTGAGGGCTGACCATTTTTCCATCCTTCTCAAAAAAGGTTTAATGCCTCATTGTGAAAAATTAGCTAAAAATGGGATTTATTCAAATAATTGTATCACAGATTTTCCTTCAATAACTTATCCCGCCCACGCTACGATTCTTACCGGAACTTATACTGGAGATTATAAAAAAGAATTATGCCATGGGATTCCACTCTCTAACTGGATGGACCGTAGTACTTTTCCTCCAACATTAAGGTCTTACTCTTCTAACGATCTTCAAATTTACAAAATAAATCAGGACTTGGGAAAAAATTGCGCTACTATATTGGAAGCAGTTGAGGATGGAAATACTGCGAGTATCGCACAATTTATTAATCGGGGAACCGACTATTTCTTTCCAGAGAATAAAATAAAGCTGATATTATATTATCTTTTACTTATGCATCCAATAAAGCTGAAAAATATGATTGCACGAACAAATTCAGCTTTAGTTCATAAACTTTTAGATACTTTCAAACGCCCAACAAGATATTTTGATAATAACGAAGCTCCTGTCGGATCGCTTCTCTGGTTTATGAGTTCAGATGTTTTAATGCATAATTTTGGATTTGATAGTCTAATTTATAAGCTCAATCTTCTTCAAATTGA
>WJKD01000789.1 GCA_014729315.1 Promethearchaeota archaeon
GTTTTAGTATCATCACCCTTAGTTTTGGTGTGAAAAAATATCTCATTGTTTTTTGTATTGTTATGTGATACGTAAGATATTATGTACGCTCGTTCCTGCCACTTAAATCGCAAAGGGTGGATTCCCTTATCGTCAAAATGAGCAATTACTTCAATGGGTTCATTGATGAGTCGTGCAGGCATATTTTGACATCGTTCCTGTTATTTACTTTCTGCTATATCAATTATAATAACCTTATATCAAAAAATCAATTTAAAAAACTGTGGTTAGAAATTTGTGAAGTTTTTTCTTTCGAATGATTTTCCACCCCATCCCATCAACTCCAAAAATAAGAGCATTCTTTCAGGGCGAATTTGCAATGGGTGGGTGGTTGCAAATTCGCCTCAAGTCCGCCGAGTCCGGCATCCAATGTCATTCGATCCCCGCCACTCGACAAACTCCCATCCAGTGAGCCGAATGACATTTGGAGTCCTTTTTCGGACCCGGATTTTGCCGTTGCTCCTTTCCAGGTCGCTTAACGCACAAATCCCGGTATGGGTGTAAATCATTTAACTTTGATAAGTGCATCCAGATCTGAGGGGCAAAAAATCAGATCTTTAAACGATTCCTAGCCAGCTCTAATTTCTGAATTATTTCTTCACGCTCCTTTTTAGGGAGTCCGTTTTGTATGGTTTCGCTGTTTTTCAGAATTAATTCAATCGCATCATAAAATAGCTGATGTATTTCGACGAATGAATTTCGCTGCCCTTTCTCGTCTTTTATTTCATCGTGAATAGACATTTAAAACCGCTGTATCTAATTTTATTATCTTCTTCCAATTCGCTGCATTTCAGCTCTAAATTTTTCCCGCATCCGCTGGAATATTTCTGCTCGTTTCATCGCAATTGTATCGCTCATATAGCGAATCGGCTTTCGGGTCTGGCAGCCGTCATGAATTAGTGCATTATTCGGCGCCACCTGTGAGTCTGACTGCAGGTAGCGCAATTCCGGCGAAAGCTGTCCGGTTTTAAGGGACCGCTTTATCGCTTCCAGTTCACGGATCAATTCGCTGCACCCATCCGTTTTATCCGTCGTTCCCGCACTCAGCGAATGAATTCCTCTGTCCAGGTAGCTTTCCACTTCCTGTTTCAGCAATATGATTTCGTCATCCAGAATCCGCTCAATCGTTATCGGTATTTCTCTTTTCAAGCGGGTTATTTTCCTCTGGAAACCTGATACATCAACTCTGCAATACATAACCAAATCCTCATCAATTAGTCTTTCATCAAATTATCAATGTGCTTCACCTACCTATATTAATATAATTAAAATTAATGAATTATGCAAAAAAATAATTTTAAGTTAAAGCAATACAATGGGCTAATTTATCTGATTCGTTCAATATGCAAAAATATAGCATGGTATTAAAATGGAGTCAATTTTTGTAAGGATATTTCAGGTAAGGTTTAATGTCTATTTTGCAGAGCTTTGATTTTCTTCTGAAATTGGTTTATCATTTCCTAATGATGAAACAAGCTCTTTGAAATTCTCTAAACCGGATTCAATGCTTTCAATAATCTCCGCAGCCAGTACATCCGGATCAGGCAAATTGTCGAGGTCGATTAAACTATCGTCTTTCAGCCAGAATATATCGAGACTGGTTTTATCTCTGGCGATAATATCATCGTACGTAAATTTGCGGAAACGTTCAGTTTCGGTGCGCTTATGCCGGTTCTCAGGATTGTAGCATTTGATAAAATCCTGCAGGTCTTCAAATTGCAGCTTTCTGGTTTTTAATGTGAAATGCTTATTCGTCCGCATGTCATAGTACCAGACATCCTTTGTCCATGGTTTGGGGCTGGCAGGTTTGTTATCAAAAAATATAACATTCGCTTTCACACCCTGCGCATAAAAAATGCCAGTTGGCAGTCTTAAAATTGTATGAAGATTCGTTTGCTGGAGAAGCTTCTTTCGGACGGTTTCTCCGGCACCACCCTCAAACAGCACATTGTCAGGGACCACAACCGCAGCTTTGCCATCGATTGTCAGCATCGTTCGGACATGCTGCACAAAATTGAGTTGTTTATTGGACGTCGTTGCCCAGAAATCCTGTCGCTGATAAGTGAACGATTCCTTTTTCTGCGTTCCGTCTTCAGTAGTAATGGTAATACTGCTTTTTTTGCCAAAGGGAGGATTGGTCATCACATAGTCGAATCGGGTTCCATAGTCTTCTGCTAAACTGTCGCTTCTCAGCAGCGGTGGTTCGCTGTTCAAATCCCCGATATTGTGAAGAAACATATTCATCAAACACAGCCGGGATGTACTGGGCACAATTTCCCAGCCTCTGAAGGTTTTAAATCTCAGAAAATCTTTCTGGTCCTTATCCATTTTCTTGCCGTATTTTTCGGTAATAAAATCATGATATGCCAGAAAAAATCCGCCGGTACCACAGGCAGGATCTGCCATGGTATTATCCGGCTCCGGCTGCATCACTTCGACCATTGCTTTGATGAGCGGTCGTGGCGTAAAATATTGCCCGGCGCCTGTCTTTGTATCGGCAGCGAATTTTTCCAAAAGCCCTTCATAAATTTCGCCCTTCACATCGACTTCCATTCCAACCCAGGTTTCACTATTGATGAGCTGCACTAAGCGGTGCAGTTGCGCCGGATTTTTTATTTTATTCTGCGCATTGAAAAATATCTCACCAATCATTCCCTTTTCTTTGCCCAGCTCCTGCAAAAGTTCATTATAATGATTTTCCAGCGCTGCCGCTTTTTTAGTTCTCAGGCTTTCCCATTTGTATTCTTTAGGAATATTGATAACACGATTATATGGTGGCTTGGAATATTCATCCGCCATTTTTAGAAATAACAGATAGGTCAGTTGCTCCAGGTAATCACCATAGCCGATACCTTCATCCCGGAGCAGGTTACAGTAGTTCCAGACTTTTGCGACGATGTTGAGAGAGTTGTTGTTTGAGTTCATTTAGTGATCCAATTATTTATCTATTCGACTGTTGTTAATATTGTATAGCATCTCATCAGCTTCATCATTATTTAGAATTCCAGCGTAGGACAAAATGTCCTTGGTACTACGATATTTTTGTGCATATTCTGTAACTGCTATCTTGATAACTTCATCTTCACTGATAAGTAATTCTTTTGCGAGGGCATTTATTAAAGCTCTAATTTCTGACTTAATGATTAGATATTGCAACTTATAGCTCCTCTTTTCTGTAATTTAAATTCATCAAGAAGTTATTAAAAGTAAAGATAAAAATCAAGTTATTTTAATATCGTTACCTCGTAATAAAGAATTTGTGCACACTCTATTTCTTGTTGCCATATATCGAAATAGATTGTAATCATAATTGAAAAGACTTGTATGATTAAACAATAATATTTATAAAAATAAAAATATTTTATTATAACAATAAAAAATATTATTTATAGTGTGCGGAAATTAATCATCTGGCTGAACAATATTAGATCAATTAAACATAGAAGTAAAAAGTAATTTATTAGTAATAATAATAAACTTTTAATTATAATAAAAAATAATAAATATAACTTATTGTTATATCTGATAATGTATTTTTTATAATATCTAATTTAATGGTTTAACAACAATTAAAAAGAAATGAAGCTATTTGCACTCTTAGAAATGGATAAAGTAGATAACTATTATAATAAACGCAAATATTGGCACAGATGGTGCATTGTAGTTTACGCTGAAAGTTTTAGAAAGATAAGTGCACTAACCATAGAAAATATCATGATCTCGAAAACCTTGAAAAAATACCTTGAAAGAATTAGCCGGTTAAAAATTTTCATCTCCTTCTGCTCTGAAGATGACTGCCAGGCGAAGTTTTTATTTCACGTGTTGAAATATTATAAAATTGAGACTTTTTTCAGTCCGGTGCATTGCGAGATTGGAAAAAGGTATACTGATGATATAATCAAGAATCTTAGAGATTCAACTACTTTAATTGTAATTATTACAAAAAATACTTGCAAGTCAAGTTGGGTCACAAAAGAAATAGATATATTTAAAAAAAAATCTCCTGGGAAAAAGATAATACCTCTAATTTTTAATCAAACAGATTTAGAAATGATTTACAGTGGATTAAGCAAATATTCATATGTTGATTTTTCAGATTGGACAGATGGATTTACTAATTTGTGCCGTAATTTTGGAATAAAATTTTTAGATAATCTATATAAAGATTTAAGCATTGAAAGAAGAATAAATCAGATAGATCGTCGATCAAATGATGTCAGATTTCGGCTCCAAACTAGTTTTTGGAAATGCTATTCTAAAGCATTCAATTTAAGTATTAAAGATGAAGTGAAATTGAATAAAAGAGCATTCTTTTATTTTAATCAAGCAATATTGGTTGAAGCTAAAAATTATTTTTATTTTGATAATGATGGAAATTTATACAATCCCATAAATGTAATTAATAGGCATAGCGAAAAAGTATGGGCTTATTTCAAGTCTAAAAGTCAAAATAACCATGCTAAAGTTATCGATTTGACAATATTGCTAGCTGATTTATTAGTCGAAGATTATAGAATCTTTTGGAAAGATCGACGGAAAGAAAACATATCTACACTTTTCCATTAATGTCACTATTTTGTACGAAATGAATTTGTTGGAAAGATTGTCATAAGCATTTAAAATTTATTATATAGACAGCCATTATTATTTCCTATTTCATGCTTTAGCTTTTTCTTCTTTTATCCTCTCCAGCAACTTCTTCGCCGGCTCATCATTCGGGTCTTGCGGCACCAGTTTCCCTTCAAACGCCTGTTTCAAAATACTCTGGCGCAGGGCTTCCGCTTTTTGCAGGCTTTGCTCGATGCTTTGTTCCAGATGGTCGGCAATTGAAAGGCGGGATTCGATTTCCTGAACGATTTGGGTTTGTTCTTCCACTGAAGCCAGACAAATGGTTAGGCGTTCGAATTTCGATTTATTTAAAATAGGCAAAGTGGTCGAAGATGCATTTTGTTTAATTGCCTTTTGAAAAAA
>WJKD01000790.1 GCA_014729315.1 Promethearchaeota archaeon
GAACAAGGTAGACAGAAAAATAATACCATTTACAATCCACCGCACTAATTCAATTTTGGAGTATCATTATTGTTAAGTATTTAAATCATTTGATTGAAATTTAACTTGTTCTAAAAAATAGAATATTTTCGATCATTATTTAATATATCTTCTCTAATTTTATTATATTAAACAAAGAGTTTATCAAAGGAAGGTTAGTTAGAAACATGCTAAAGAAAAAGGTCTTATTTTCTGTAAGAATGCATCACGACGTAATTGCCGATATTGTTGACTTGTTGCGGAAAGAGGATAGGATAAATTTTGTATTTCACGACCCCCTCAGAGAATTTTTCGATTTGGCGGAGTTGGAGCAGCGTTTTGGGGATGTAGATTTTTTCATCGTCAAGATCGGAAACGATTCCTCGATTGATCTATTACATTGGGTGAAATTGAACAATAAACCCGCGCTTCACGATTACGAAACCGTTTTGATGTGTAAAAATAAGGTCGCTTTAGATCAGAGTTTAAGAAAAATGTTTCAAGATCATCCCCATCTCTCAGAGCATTTTGCTTTGCCCCAATCGTGGAATAATAACTTACGGGAAGTGGAGAAATTTAAAAAGTGGGCTTCCGATAAATTACCAATCGTCGTCAAAAGCCATAACCAGCACGATAAGTATCGGAGGTTTAACTTTTTGGTAAGGGATTTGAACGAAGATATTGATCAGTTTTGCGAAAGATATTCTGAATTCTTATTTTACGACGTCTATATTCAAAAATTTGTAGAGTGCGACGGGTTCGATAGGAAAATATACGTGATGGGAGATCAAATTTTCGGATTAAAGAGAGAAAATCCGATCTACATCTTTATGAGGGATAAACCCGACGATATCGATGTTACAAAGATAGAACGAGAAGATTTTGAAGTTTCGGAAGAAATAAAAGAACTCGCGAGCATAATCTCGTCGGATTTAAAATTAAGGATTTACGGTCTAGATTTAGTGAAAAGCTTAGACGATGGGCGTTATTATCTTATTGACATAAACGACTTCCCGAGCTTTCGAGGTATTGAAAATATCGACGAGATATTATCAACCTACTTAGTAGAATATTCAAAATCTCAACTAAATAAGTAGATAACCTTCTGACTAAAGAACCAAACAATTAAGACATTCAGGATTAATATCCTACTCAAATCTTATGCAAAAATATAGGCGGGTATTATAATTAATATTGCTATTCCTCCATATACCAAACAAAAATAACCGAAATTTACTTTCTGAGCTAATTTTAATAATAGTTCCATACTGCAGTATCCAACAGCGAAACTAATGATTGTAATTAGAAAAATGATAGAAATATCCAATGTCAGTGCTATTGAATCCTGATTAAACAAAAGATCTACTAAGATTGACCCAAATGAAGCCGGAACTGAAATTAAAAAACTCAATTTTAAAGCGTCTTGTTGCTCATATTTACAGTATAAAATCGCAGATACTGATAAGCCCGACCTTGAAATTCCCGGTAAAACTGAAAAACCTTGAGCTAATCCAGCGATTAAACTATCTTTTGTTACCCCTGTTTTTTCCTTTAATGTAGTGGTATTGAAGGTTTGGAGATTCTTGCTAATTAATAATATTACACCGGTTATTAGTAGAAAAGCCGAAATTAGCAAAGTCACAAGATCTCCTTGAAGGGCTGTAAACGCGTTTTCTAAAAAATGCTTAAACACGAAATATAGAGGAAGCGCAGTTATCGCAGTTCCAATCGTAGCAATAATCACCCAATTTCTCTTCTTCATATTGATGGTATTATTTTCATTTTCCTTATACTTGGGAAAGGAGGATTTCATCATTTTAACGAAATCTTCTCGATATTTCAGTAAGACTGCACAAGAGGTTCCGAGATGCAACCAGATCGCAAGACTAAACGCTTCCTGGGGAGAAATATTTAGTACGTTAATCGCGAAGATCATGACTTGGCCCGAAGAACTGATCGGAAGCCACTCAATTAACCCTTGCAGAATTGCGACGATAATATATTCAAGCATAATTGAATAAATATAACACTTCAAAATTAAAAAAATCAAGCTTTACCCATATCTTGGTCAGAACGTCAAATTTTTCCAGTTTTCAGTGAAAAGAATGTTGAGAATAAAAATTATCCTAGAATAAACCTTTTTAAATAATGACGATCCAAATTTAATATAGTTTTAAAGTTGAATCCAAATATGATTAAGGAGCAAGTAAATTCAGTTTAAGAAGATTAATCGGTTGAAATAGGGTGAAATATTGTTAAATGAGTTCAACAGTAGAAATAGATACTGAATCTCCACCGTTATTTAATTATCTCCGTCAAGAGATCCCGCTCGAAGATATGAGGGATTACGCTTCCCCTCAGAGAATAAATTCTATTGATGTAGTGAAGGGATTTGCGATTATTTTAATTATGATGGCTCATACCGCAGCAGCATGGTTAAATAGCGAATGGGTATTCTTATACGCTATACTTTTTGCTGCGTTAGATATTCTAGGTCCCTCTCTATTCGTCTTTCTTTCTGCTTTGAGCGTCATATTTAGCATTAAGAGAAAAGAGGGAAAAATTCCTAAAAAAATTGTGAGAAACAGAATTCTCTCTCGGGGAGCAACGATCATCTTTATAGGAATAATTTTCAATCTCGCAGGATTTAATCAAGCCGTCCGGACTTTAGCATTTCCCCTCAACCTATGGGGGTGGAATATATTGATGTTCTTGGGATTCTCTCAAGTATTTTCCTATTACGCCCTCAAACTCAGAAAGCAATATAGAGCATTTATCGGACTGGCGATTATTTTTATTTCCATGCCTCTCAGAGAGTTTTTGTTTTTAAATAAAGGCTCAGATCCACTCATTTGGATTCTTCATTATGTAATTACTTCGCCCGCCCCCCAACTTCCTGTTTTTCCTTGGATTTCTATTTGTTTCATTTCTACGATTTTTGGAGAATATCTGTACGAAGCGATGATCGTGGGCACTAAAGATGCGTATATAGGGCTCAATCGAATTTTTTTTATATGGGGAATTGTACTTATTATCAGCGGAGTCGCAGTAGGCTGGACGCTTCAAACGCCCGAAACCATGAGCGTCGAGGAATACCTCCAGCTAGATCTATTGAGAATCATGAATCAACAGGATTATTTCCGCATACCTGGAATGCCTGAATTTTTAATAAGGGGAACTGCAGGAAATATGTTGTATAATTTAGGTGCCGCACTCCTTATCATTGCTATAGTGTTTAATAGAGTTGACATTAAAGAAAAAGAAAATGATTTTTATCGGATGTTAATTTATTACGGTAAAATTTCGCTCAGTCTCTTTTTAATTCATTACTTTTTCATCGGGTTATTCATAGGACAATTAGATGTCGTCGTGTTTTTATTCGTTGTATTTGCGTTCGTAGGATTTTTAGGCTTTTCTATGTATATTTGGAACGAATATGGTAATGGATTAGGTTCACCCGAATGGATTATGATTCAAATCAGCAGAATCGGCCAAAAAACAGGTGAACAAGTAAAGAAAGAATTGTATAAAACTGAAGTGTTGATTAAAAATTTCAGTAAGATGATATTACCCCCCAAAACGATTCAAAAAATGGAAGATTTTATCCAAGAACGGAAGGAAAAAAGACTCGAGAAGAAACGGAAGAAGGAAGAGAGGGAGAAAATGAAAAAGTTCCATAAGAAACTCGGGTATAATGTTGATAAGGACTAACTCAGTACCATTTAGTGAGAATTATGTTTAGTTCTCGCAACATAATCCAAATTTTTTTAATCCCTTAATTATGCATTCTTTGATTTTGTCTCGGGCGATTCTAAAGCCTTCCAAGCCCTTCATGGATGGATCTTCGATATCGCCTTCCTCGTCAGCAAACTCTGCCAATGTCATAATCTGTTTCGAATTCGTTTTATTTAAGCACTTAATCTCTCGTTTGTGTTGATTCGTAAGCGTCAATATCAAATCTACATCGTTTAAAAGTTCTGGATGTTTTTTTATATCTAGAGAAACCGAATTTTCTGGCAGCTCAATTCCCTCCTCTTGCATCGCCAATTTGGCGTCCATAGAAATAAGCATCCCGTCTCTCGCATTTGAAGCAACGCCGCACGATCTAACCTCAACTTCAAGGTTATTCTGTTCGAAAAAAAATCTTAAGAATCCTTCGGCCATCGGACTTCTTGCTGTATTTACGCTACAAGCAACCAGAACACACTTATAGGGAAAACTCATTTGCTCCATAATTAAGCTAATTTTATATTAATATAGTTAGAAAAAGCATTACTATGATTTGGATAATGATCCTTGTCTTTAATAGTTTAAATTTTTAAAGGAAATAGAAATAGAAATAGAAAAAATTAAAAACTCTTCTCTTCGAGAAACTTGACCCCTTTACTTTTCATATCATCTAATGAGTTTGAAATGTTACCGGGAGGGTCGTCAATACCCTTTGAGAGATCTAAAATAAAATACACTTTAAAACCAAAATCAATACCGTCTATGGCACTATAATAGCAACAATAATCTAAAGCTAACCCGCAAATAAATATTCGTTTAATATCGAGAGACTTCAAGTATCCGGATAAGCCTGTTTTGGTCTCTTTATCGTTTTCAAGAAAAGCTGAATAGCTGTCTATTTGAGGGTTCATTCCCTTGCGAATTACGGCTTTTCCAAATTCCACGCGCAAATTTTTGTGAAATTCTGCTCCTTTAGAAGCTTGGACGCAATGATCTGGCCATAGTACAGGACCAATAGTTTCTTCTTCGTTTTGAAATTCGTCTCCGGGTTCTTTTCCGGGATGTTGGCTCGCAAACGACATGTGGTTTTTTGGGTGCCAGTCTTGAGTTAAAATTACGGGACAAAGTTTATCATGAAAAAATTCCGCAATGCGATTTATACCGGGAATAATTGAATCTCCATCTTCAACTGGGAGAGCTCCACCTGGAATAAAATCGTTTTGCATATCTACGATCAGCAAGGCATCGCTTTTAGAGATTTCTATCCATTCTTCGATTTTTATATTTTCTATTGTCAAGATATATCGCTCTTTCTCTTATTTGAAAATATTGCCTATAATATCTATTTTATGATATCTATTCTTTCTTCTCATTAATAAATATTTTATCTAAATATTATAGGATTTATCTATACCGCTTTTTTAAAAGAATCTGTTGATAAAAATTTCTGTGAACTTTTATGATTGTTAAATTAGCATCAAGTAAGATTGAAAACTGATTAAACTTAATCTTTGCCTCTAAATTATATTTAGATATTCTTATTTTTGCTCAATTTGGTTTTTTAATCGTTTAATCTCTGTTTCCAATTTCTTTAGCTTCTGGTCTTTCTCCTTTAGCTTCTCGTCTTTCTCCTTTAACTTCTTCTCGATTTCAGTAGGAAAAATATCTAAAGTTGACGGATTTATTAGGATCAACCGAAATAGTGATTGGTCTTCTTCATGTTTTTGGTTTAAACGCATTATACCAAGCGAAAACGGAAGTTTACTCTGTAATTCAACTATATTCTCCTTGTTAATTTCTCCTTCCTCTTCTAATGTTATATCGCGAAGTTCCTTCTGTTCATAGGTATTAACATCTTGTAGTATATATACCCGAAGAAATGGCGGGCGGTAAAATCTACTGGCTACTTGATAAGGACTAAAAACAACATACACGGGAATACCCAAGTCTTTACATTTGTCTACATTTTCGCTTATATCATTTCGCCATGTACTTTTTGATAATATATTTATTGCCAAATCAGGAATCCTTCCATTATATTTACTTGCCTTATAGGAGGATAAGGTATGAGAAATTTCTAAATCTCTAAAAAATGAGATATCAAATTGGATATCGATCTTTTCTCCTTTTAACGCACCTCGAGTTGCTAAAAAATAATGATGCAAATCCCTCATCGTTCTATCTTCGGGGAAATTTGTTGTTAATACGTCGTAGATATATGTTACCTCGGCTGAATGAGGTTCGCTTTCTCGTCGACCTAATCTCAGTGCATTAGGATCGTACAAATCAGGCGGAGCCTCGTGGATTCTAGTACCTTTTTTAATTTCCCCGTTGTAACTGGTATCGTGGATGTCCCTTGTTTTCTTCTGCGTCATTTTATTCAATATTAATATAGAAAAAGACCTTAAAAATATTATTTATTGAAATAAAGCTTAGCAATAAATACCCAAACAGACAAATTACTATTTTCTTTCTTCGAAAGTTACCTTCTCCAATTTATTCTATAACAATCTAATGAGATTTTTATTATAAAAATCAATACGAGCAAGTATAAGCATATGACATCGAAAAAAAAAAGAATAACTGAAGCCGTCTACAACAGGCTCTTAAATATAAGAGGAAAAAACTAAAGTTTCTCAGATTTATTTACAAGGTTATTAAACTCCCAGAAATCAAATTTGGAAAAAGTATTAGGCACTTGGAAGTTAACTAAAAAGAAAGAAAGGAAATATGGAACGATATTACTCCGTCTATGATATGAACATAGGATTTGAAAGGACTGGAAGAAAGACAACATTTTGAGAGAATTGAATTGCTGGTATTGATGCGTTAACTTGTTGAGATAATAAATATACTCCTAAAAATAATCTAATTGTCCACTTGATTTGCTTAGTAGGAAGATCAACACGATTTATTTTTCGACTATATTACTTCGTATACTCTTAGATTGCATTTTTTCCGAAGAACCAATCCAATCTTATGTTTTTTTTAATGTGAAAATACTGATGTCCAAAATCCAAATTCCATACGAAAAAAATACGATCCACTCCACGATGGACCACCTGGTCATAATGTAAAAGACAATAATCGCGGCTATGTAAAAACTTAAGTACGCGTGATGTTTTGAGAAAAGTTCGAGTTTGCGGAAAATTAGTCCGTAGAAAATCATACTTATACAACAAAACCCGAAAAATATTAAAGCAAGTAAGGCGTGGATAAGCCCTATCGTAAAATTAACTACGGGAAAACATCCAATCAAGGCTAACGCAACGCTACTTATTACTGATGATTTAGAAACCTTATTTACCATAGACAAGTTTGTTAATTCTTTAAAGAACGAGTATCTTAGGGAACAATAGAACAAAATTAGAACTATTCCGGTACTAATAATCCCAATATTAAATAAAGGCGCAGAAATCCCCGGTCCAATACCCAACACGCTTACATCATTTTCAATCATATTATATCCGGGAAAATTTGAGTAGGATACTATTATAAAAATGGAGCATAGAACAATTGATAATAATCCGTATATTCCTGGGGGGATCAAATCAAATAATTTTCTGTATAATTCATTTGACAAAATTCTCAAATCATTACACTTACAATAATGTATTATAAAAATATACTTCCTTCTATTTTAATTATTAATATTGTACTTTTATTATATTTACAGATATTTATCTCAAGACATTTAAATTAAATTAAATCAAATAAAATCCCTCAAAAATCCCAGAAATATGATGTTCTATTATTTATTATTGCAATTAATCGTTTGAGAGATAAATTGGCAATAAAATAATATTAAAAAAAAACTTAATTTTTCGTAATAATCCATTCTAATAGATTCTTAGCGTTTTGCTTTAAATCTTTTAATTTTAGGTTCCATCTTTCCAAATCGTGAACGACAAACCGAATATGATCCCTTGAGGTTCGCTCTAAGCGTATTAGTTCTC